>CAXAIH010000158.1:0-5101 GCA_963968755.1 uncultured Flavobacteriales bacterium | reverse complement strand
TTTTACTCTTTCTTGCGGATAGGGCAAAAAACACCAAGCGAAATGTTGGTTTAGGGCACAGCTTGATGATTGGCATTGCTCAGGCAATTGCCATTTTACCTGGAATTTCTAGGAGCGGTGCTACCATTTCCACCTCAGTCCTTCTTGGGATTGATCGAGTAAAGGCAGCACGTTTTTCCTTCCTGATGGTAGTTCCATTGATTCTTGGAAAAATCGCAAAAGACCTCCTTGATGGCGGTGGACTTCAAACTCAATTGTTTTCAATTGAAGTCCTCATCGGGTTTCTAGCAGCCTTCATAACGGGTTGGTTTGCATGTAAGTGGATGATTCGACTCGTTCAAAAGAGTCAGTTGAAATACTTCTCATATTACTGTTTTGTCGTTGCTCTTCTTGCCATTGCATTTCACTTTTATCAGAGCTAATGGATTATCGAGCCGGAAAAGTATTGCTTGTCGATAAAGAGCTTCGTTGGACCTCTTTCGATGTGGTGAATAAACTCAGATATGCCCTGAAGCGCCGTTATGGTGTGAAGAAATTCAAGGTTGGTCACGCTGGCACTTTGGATCCTTTGGCAACAGGCTTGCTGCTTATTTGCACGGGGAAAAAGACGAAGGAAATTGAGCAATTCACTGGACTCGACAAAGAATACACTGGAACCATCACTTTAGGGGGGACCACAGAAACTTATGACCTTGAATCTAAGGTTCAAGAAGTGCCAAACGCAATTATTCCAAATCAGTCCACATTGGAAGAGGCAATGAAGACTTTTGTGGGCAGTATTGTACAAGTATCACCGCGCTATTCCGCTAAGCGGATTGCCGGTCAGAAATCCTACGAACGCGCCCGCAAGGGAGAACAATTTCAACCGAAATCGGCTGAAATCAACATCAGTCGCTTTGAATTGAAGGCTTTTAATGAAACAAAGCTCGACTTTGTATTGCGTTGTTCGAAGGGAACTTACGTTCGAAGCGTGGCGCATGATTTGGGCCAGAAACTTGTTTGTGGTGGGCATTTAAGTGCTCTTCGCCGCACCGCCATTGGCGACTTTTCCGTGGCAGAATCGGCCTCTGTAGATGCCTTGGTTGAGGCCATCGAAAAAAGCCCCGGCCCTGCAGGAAATAATGTTGACTTGAATTTATAAATTCGCGCTCTTACACTCAGCCATAAATATCTTTCCATTATGAGTATGAAGCTTTCAGAATTCAGTTTTGAATTACCTCCAAAACTGGTCGCCCAACATCCTGTCCCAATCCGCGATGAGTCAAAACTTATGGTTTTGCACCGCGAAACAGGTGAGATCGAGCACAAGATGTTCAAGGATGTCCTTGACTATTTTGACGATGGGGACGTCATGGTCACCAACGACACTAAAGTTTTTCCAGCTCGTTTGTACGGCAACAAAGAAAAGACTGGTGCTAGAATCGAAGTCTTCCTCCTTCGTGAATTGAACAAGGAAAGTAGATTGTGGGATGTTCTTGTAGATCCAGCACGAAAAATTCGGATTGGTAACAAGTTGTACTTCGGTGAAGATGATGCACTGGTTGCTGAGGTTATCGACAACACCACCTCAAGAGGTCGAACACTTCGTTTTCTTTTTGATGGACCCTACGAAGACTTTAAGAGAACACTTTTGGAACTAGGACAAACTCCTCTTCCAAAATATATTGATCGCGAGCCAGCTCCTGAAGATCAGGAGCGTTTCCAAACAATTTTCGCAAAGAAAGAAGGTGCTGTTGCTGCTCCTACCGCAGGACTTCACTTCAGTCGTGAGTTGTTAAAGCGTCTTGAGATTAAAGGCATCGATTTCGCCACCCTGACACTTCATGTTGGTCTAGGTACCTTCCGTCCAGTTGAAGTTGAAGACCTTACCAAACACAAGATGGACTCTGAAGAAGTGTACATCGAGGCGGAGGCTGTGCGCATTGTGAATAATGCCATTGATGCCAAAACAAAGGTTTGTGCTATTGGCACAACGACGATGCGTGCCTTGGAATCTTCTGTAACCACAAACGGTTACTTAAAGGAGTTTGAAGGTTGGACAAACAAGTTTGTATTCCCTCCTTACGATTTTGGTATTGCGAATTGTATGATTACCAACTTTCACATGCCACAGAGCACCTTGCTTATGATGGTAAGTGCATTTGGTGGCTATGACTTCGTGATGAAGGCGTACAAGGAAGCTGTGAAGAAGAAGTATCGTTTCTATTCTTATGGTGATGCGATGCTAATCATCTAGCAGACAAAAAATAAGGACATAAAAAAACCCTCTTAGAAGTTTCTAAGAGGGTTTTCTTTTGGGTTAAAGTGGAGGTTATCTAACCACCACTCGTATTGTTTCGCCTGTATTTGCTTGAAGCAAATAAACTCCTGCTTCTAAGCCTACAGTTTCAATTCTTACGCTTTCACCGAATCGAACAGCTTGGCCAACAACATTATATAGTGTGTAGTTGACTTCGGCGCTCAGTTGAATGTGCACTCCTTGCTCTACAGGGTTTGGATAAACCGTGAGCATTTCAGAACGGCTCAGAAGATCGTTCACTGAAATGTTGGTAGTATCTTCTGACGTCATCAATGTGGTGAAGCTTGCCAATGCAGACCAGTCAGCTTGTTTCGAACCACAGTCAGCTTTGACCCAGTAGTCGTAGGTCGTTGTGTCCATGAGTCCCATCAAGTTATAGGTCGTGTCTGTCAAGCCACTTACTGAGTCGGCTGGTGTTCCTCCTGTTCCCCATCTAAGGTCCCAAGTAGAGGCTCCATTTCCATTCCAGCTTAAAGTTGCAGAAGAATCCATCACGTTACTTGAGCTCAAACCATCGGTAAGGGCACAAACGCTCGAATCAATATCCGTGGCAAAGCGTGGGAAGATTTGATATCCCTCTGTGTAAGGAGATCCAAAATCAAACTGCCCTCCTACACCCGTAACCGTAAAAAGCCCGCTTGGTGCATTTAGAATGCTGTCCTCAATTGGGAAGCTTGTTTCAATTCGCATCGTCACAGTATCTCCCGCTTGTGTTACAATGTCGAGATTCTCGTCACCACCACCAGGAGCTGGCCAAGATCCACCAATAATCATAACATCCTCAAGAGTAATGAGCTCAGCCTCAGTACTAGCACTTAAACCCGTCACAACTGTCGGAGTCTGAATAGCTTGTCCTGATGCGAGTACTTGCAGAGAATCCACGACGATCTCAGTCAAGCCGCGATAGAAATCAATCTCACCGTACACACGAACACTATCCCCCATTGTGACAACGTATGCATCAACATCATTAAAGTTGAACACGTTGATTCCACCTGTTCCATCGTGGATATAGAAACTCAAACCAGCATTACCATCGAGGTCTGGTGTAAATACGGTTCCAGTTAAAGAACAGTATACTCCAAGTGAATCTGGCTCACCGTTCACATCGTCCTGGTTGACCCGTCCAATCGTATATTCCGGAATAACTGGAGGAGTTGCCAAGGCGTTGGTATCACCAGGTGTTGGGTCTCCATCTGTGCCGTTGTAAACAACCCAAGTAAATGATCCATCTGGCTGACGACCATAGCTTTCGTTGTTTCCTAGCATTGGGTAGGTAATACTATCACCTAAACTACTATCAGGACGAAGCAGATGAACTGAACCGGCTGTATTAAGTGTGAAGTCAAGGTGATTGTTTCCCTGTTGAATTGAGTCATCCGCCCAAATAAGAAGGTGACCACCTGGTTTAATCATTGTTTCTGAGCCTCCAGAAGGAAGTCGATAGCTGTTTGTTCCATCGCTTACATAATATAGAGCCAAGTCAACCGTATCGATACTTGGATTGTAAATTTCAATCCAATCATCAAAATTCCCGTCAGCTGGATCTGCTATTAAACTGTCTTGAACTGCCGACACTTCATTGATGAAGAGTGTTGGAAAGCTCAAAACGATGTCTTCTTTGTAACGTGGGAAAACCTGATAACCTTCCGTGTATGGAGAAGAGAAATCATATTGACCAAGCAAACCTCTCACTGTGAAAAGTCCAGAAGGAATTGGCACGTTTCCATCTACATCCGTTTCGCGGTCAATGCGCATGACAACCGTATCCCCACTAAGCGTTCGGATATCGACATTCGCTCCGCTTCCCGTGATTGGACTTGTTGGCCACTGACTTGGGTCGACTAATTCCACGTCAACGAGTTCAAGCAACTGAGCTTCTAGAATTTCTGAAAAGCTAACCGTTTGAGTGTAGGTTGGCAATGTGGCACCAGTGCTTAAGACTTCTATTGAATCTGGATTGAATTGAGTCAATCCGTTATACTGAGAAACTGTACCACGAACGCGAAGGCTGTCTCCCTCTGTTACCGTGTAACCTGCAAAACTAAAGTCGAAGACTACAATACCTGCATTGTTAGAAGGGTCAACCAAGAAGAATTCAAGTCCTGCAGTGCGAAGGTTTATTCCTGTCACTACGCCTGAAGTCCAACAATAAGTCCCGACTGAATCAGCTACCCCATTCGTATCCTCTGAATGAATCTGAATGATTGGATATGTTGGCACACTTAGAGTAGCGAAAGGAAATGGACCAACCCAATTTGAAACACCAACACCATTACATGTGTCTTGTACCCAGAATTGATAGGCAGTTGCCGGCATCAAACCACTCAAATTGTAAGGGTTCGATGTAGTATTCATAATCATGTTTCCAGTTCCAGGAACGAAACCAGCTGTATCCCATTGAATGTTCCAAGCGTTAGAACCACCTGTTGCCCAGCCTAGATCCACGTCGTAAAAACTCACGTTTGTTACTTCCAAAGAATCTGGATCGTTACATGTTGTTCCAGTTGTTGTGAAGGCTATTGGACCTAACCAAGCGCTAGAATTGCTAGCACATGAATCCTTTACATAAACGTCATAAGTCGTTCCTGAGGTCAAACTCGGCAAGGTGAATGCTCCAGTACTGCACGTATCTTTAAATCCATTCCCTAAGGTAAAACCGCTTGCTTCCCATTGGATTTGAGAATTACTCGCATTGCTGAACCAGCTAGCGTCCGCTGAAGTTCCTGTTACATTGCTAGTGTGGAGGAATTGTGGGTTTCAACAAGGGCCGCGAGCACCGCTCAAACACACATGATCGGA
>CAXAIH010000157.1:0-5145 GCA_963968755.1 uncultured Flavobacteriales bacterium | reverse complement strand
AATCGGACCCTCGAACGAGAGCTTGCTTTGAAATTGATTTGGGGGCAAGACGATTACTTTTTGGGGCGCAGTATGGATGTTTTCATCACGAAACTGAGGAAGTACTTCAACGAAGACGAAAACATCTCCATTGAGAACGTGCACGGAAAAGGTTTTCAGTTGTGCGTAAAAGAAGCCTAAACCAATCCCTCCATTTTCTTATGTTCGCTCTGTGCAGAAAGGACTCCTTCTAATCTTTCTTTTTCTCGATACCATCTTGGGCTCAGTTTCGGCTCAAGAAATAGTCCTTCCTGAATATATATTGAGTGATGTAGAATACTCCATCGAGCTACAAAACATTCCTGAAGGGCTTAAATTCATTGAAGTGAACGGTCAGTCCTACCCGCTCATTTGGGAGGCAGGAATACCGCATTTCAATTACACTTTCACCTCAGCACAAGAGCTAAAATTGAAAGGCAGCGATGTGAACTATAAGGTAAATCCCATACCCCTGTGGCTCTCCGTCATTCCGCCACTTATAGCCATTTTAATGGCTCTGGTTTTCCGAGAAGTATTGAGCTCGCTCCTCTTAGGAACCGCCTTTGGTGGAATTGTAATTGGTGTATATACAGATGGGTGGACGGGCATTTTCAGTGGCCTTTTCTCTGTCATTGACACGCATTTAATCAATAGCCTCAGCGACCCAAGTCATGTTTCGGTGATAGTATTTAGTATGATCATTGGGGGTGTTGTTGCCTTGGTGAGCAAGAATGGAGGCATGCAAGGAGTAGTTGCTCGCTTGGCTCGTTTTGCACAAAATGCACGCAGTGGCCAGATGGTTACCTACTTGCTAGGAATTGCCATCTTCTTTGACGATTACGCAAATACCTTAGTTGTCGGAAATACGATGAGACCTGTGACCGATCGCTTAGGGGTTTCTCGAGAAAAGCTCTCCTACATCGTTGATTCCACTGCCGCACCTATTGCGGCGGTTGGATTTATCACTACCTGGATTGGGGCCGAACTAGGCTATATTGAATCAGGACTTTCTCAAATTCCTGAATTAGCGGGCTACAGTTCTTACGGCATCTTCATCTCTTCCTTACAGTACAGCTTCTACCCTATTCTAACCCTCATCTTTCTATTTCTGCTTATTCGCATGAAGCGTGATTTTGGCCCTATGCTGGATGCTGAGCGACTTGCGAGACGACTTAAGAAAGTGGAGCAAGAAGATGCAATACGTCGAAGCAAATTAGATGCCTACGACCCCGAACCTCCTAGCAAAGCTTACAATGCAGTCATTCCAATCTCCACCATTGTAGTGGTTTCCTTCATTGGCTTGTACATTACGGGAACAAGAAATCTCGTGGAGGTTAACGCGACTGGTTTTCAACGCTTAAGCTTGATAATTGGAAGCGCAGATTCTTTTGAGGCATTGCTTTGGGGAAGCTTCAGCGGTTTGGGGATGGCATTCATACTGACTATGTTTCAAGGATACCTTGGATTGGAAAAGACGGTAAAGACTTTGGTTACAGGATTTGAAAGCTTGTTGCCTGCCATCTTGGTTTTGAGTTTAGCATGGAGCCTGGCTTCCGTGACTGAGAGCATGCACACTGCCGATTTCCTTGCTGGCCTGATGAAAGGAAACTTGCATCCCGCTTTGCTTCCGACCATCGCCTTCATTCTTGCTACCTTGGTGAGCTTCTCAACAGGATCGAGCTGGGGAACGATGGCCATTTTATACCCGCTATTGTTGAGTACTTCTTGGATGCTTGGAAGCGCTGCAGGCTTGGAAGTGGATGCCAACCTCGCCATCTTTTTGAATGTTACCGCAAGTGTTCTGGCAGGAAGTGTACTTGGGGATCATTGCTCTCCCATTTCGGATACGACAATTTTAAGCTCGCTCGCCACGGGAACTGACCACATTCAACACGTTCGAACACAACTCCCGTATGCGCTCACTGTGGGTGCTGCATCTATTTTGTTCGGAACCTTGCCCTCAGCCCTCGGGGCTCCCGCTTGGTTGCTCATTCCCATCGCCGGACTTGTACTTTGGCTCGTTCTGCGCTTCTTCGGAAAGTCAGCGGAGGATAATTTCTTTGATGCCCCATAGGAGCAATGCTTGAGTGCGTGAAAAAGCTTAATTTCGACCAAATATCTTAATGAATGAAACATTTTGTAATCGTTGCCCTACTTGCATTTGTCCTAAGTTCTTATTCAAGTAATGCGGAAGGCCCTGCTCAACTTCTAGCCGAAGACAGAGTGTATTTGAACAACGGAAACACCTACGTTCAGAAAAGCCTACCTCTTTAC
The DNA here is from genome assembly GCA_963968755.1 of uncultured Flavobacteriales bacterium. Taxonomy (GTDB): domain Bacteria; phylum Bacteroidota; class Bacteroidia; order Flavobacteriales_G; family Salibacteraceae; genus UBA4419. The sequence goes on along the minus strand of CAXAIH010000157.1, from coordinate 2,853 downwards.
CTCAAGTTCTCCACCTCTCCAACTGGTGAGAATTATGCCTTAAAAAGCAAAGCCAGAGCGAAGTATGCCGATCCGATGTATCTCGACACAGAAGGCATTAACTACGTGCGTTCGAAATGGGCGGTTGATCCGGCGACTGGAAAAACTGTAATGCCTCAGCAAGAAGTTCTTTATGAACTCTACGCCGATGGCATAGCGCCTCTTACCAGCATCAAATTCAGCGGTGCTCCAAAATATGTTTCTTCCAAGGTGTTTTACGGAAAAGGCCTTCAGGTCGACTTGTCCTCCAGAGATGGCGTTTCTGGAGTTGAAAAAACCCATTATGCACTCAACGCTACGAGCTGGACAGATTACTCTTCAAGCATGCAGGTGAACTCAGAAAATGAGTACAACCTTTACTTCTATTCGCATGATAACGTTGGGAATTCAGAAGCAACTAAATCTAAAAGCTTCATTGTTGATCATACTGCGCCAAGTTCAAGCATTGCCATCAACGGAATTAAATTCGGTGACAACATTCTTTCTCCTAGCACAACCTTTTCCCTGAGCAGCACCGATCAACTTTCAGGTGTTCGTTCAACCTACTACGATTTTGATGGTAACAGCCGTCGGAACTTCGGAAGTAAGATCAGCATGGCCGGCTTGAAAGATGGTCAACACACGGTGAACTTCTGGTCTGTTGACAATGTAAAGAACGAAGCGACCAAGCAGAGCCTGAGCTTCTACCTCGACCTCATTGTTCCAGTTTCTGAAGCCAGCATCAACGGCGACTTCTGCCAGAAGAATTACAAATTCGTTTCTCCAAGAACCAACATTTCAATCGCAGCTACGGATAACAAGGCCGGTGTGAAGAATATCTATTATCGCATCGATGGTGGTGAGCGCAGTATTTATGCGAACAGCTTCAAGATTCCTGAAGCAACTGGAGTACACACCATCAAGTACGATGCAAACGACAACGTTGACAACCTAAGTGGCAACAAGTACTTAACAGTTTTCATGGACAATAGGGCACCTGAAACTGGAATTAAATATGCGAAACCACAGTTCTTTGCACGTGACACCTTGTTCATCACGAGCAAAACGAATATCAGCCTATTCGCTCGTGATGGTGAATCTGGCGTAACCAAAACACAATACGGAGTTGACGGCGGCGCGATGACCGACTACAGTCAGTTCACCTTGCCTACAGAAGGATACCACAGCATCAACTTCAAATCAACCGACTGTGTGAACAACGTAGAGCAGGCGAAAACATCAAACTGCTACGTTGACAATACAGCTCCGAAGGTCTATTACAACTTCTCTATCGAGCCAATTGGGTCTAAGAAGAAGAACGGCAAAAACGTAATGATTTATCCGAACTACTCTCGCCTTTACTTGGGAGCAACGGATGATCACGTAGGTACTGAGCGTATTTTGTACTCCATGAATGGAACTCCTCTCGCCGACTATTCTAGTCCTCAAACCTTGGACGTGTCAGAATTGAATCGTTTCAAGAACAAAAAATTCTACGAGGTAAAAGTTGTTTCTAGAGACAAACTCGGAAACGAAAGTAAGATGATGATTGAGTTTTACGTAGGTCGTCAAGACGACTAGTAAAGCCATTGGAAGACGCTTCCTACCCCCAGCCCAAGTGAGTTTATAGATCATCTTAGAGTACATCTCGATGTTTTAGGAGATGATGAGCGTGCCGAACAGATGGCGGCTTATATGAAGCACCGCTCGGCCTTCTTTGGAATCCGACAGGCTGAACGCAGACAAGTTTTCAAGGAGTTCATCTGAGATCAAGGACTACCCTCTCTCGAATCTTATCCTGCCTATTGTCGCTTAATGTTCCTGCAAGAAGAGCGCGAATTCCACTATTGAGCGACCGAATTGGCGAGCAAATTCAAGAAGACGGATCCAAACATGTCCTTGTATGTTGAGATGATTCAAACTAAATCGTGGTGGGACACTGTTGATGGTGTCAATTCTATGTTGATTATGCCATACTTTATCAACAGGCCAGATGATCTTGATGAATTGAGTTTTGCCTGGGCCAAAGCTGAAAATATTTGGCTAAAGCGCACGTCAATAATTTGCCAATTGAAGCTTAGAAAAGACACTCAAGTTGATATTCTTTTTAGAAACATCAAACTCAATTTGAACTCAAAGGAATTCTTTGTTCAAAAAGCCATTGGCTGGGTCCTGAGAGAGTTCAGTACTGAACCTCAATTGGTTTCACATTTTGTAAAGAACAATAAAATGGCTAAATTTAGTGATCGAGAAGCAATGCGAATAATATTGAAATCAGAAGTATGAGTTTCATTACCAACGCAGAAGGAGCCGGCTCACGCATTTTGAGAACATCGCATCAGGACATTGCAACAGAACTTCACACATCTCATGAAGTGATTTCTCGTTTGCTCAAAAAGCTCGGACAAAGAGATCAAGTAAAGCTCTCGCGAAATCAAATTGAGGTCCTTTACTAGATATCACCTTTGGGTTCTCTCAACTGACCTTTCTTTGTACACTTGAAACTAAGCCAACTTCTTCCTTTTCTCAGCTGGACCAGAGCCTATCAAAAAGCTTGGTTCACAGATGATTTGCTTGCTGGGATAACCATTGGAATCATGGTAATCCCCCAAGGAATGTCCTATGCTCTACTAGCCAACCTCCCTCCCATTTATGGTTTGTATACGGCGATTATTCCCATGCTTATTTATCCTCTGCTGGGAAGCTCCAGACGTTTGTCTGTAGGACCGGTAGCGATTATCGCCTTGCTCGTTGGCTCAGGCATAGCTGGTATGGCAGGAGGCGATATTGTTCAGTTTGTACTTTACGCAACTACTTTAGCGCTCCTTGTAGGAC
>CAXAIH010000156.1:0-5239 GCA_963968755.1 uncultured Flavobacteriales bacterium | reverse complement strand
ATTTTATGGAGCCTACATACGAGCGCATCAACAGTAATAAAATCGAATTCACGGATTTTACATTGAAATCATCATTCTTTCAAGAAAACTCAGGGAAAACAATTAAGAACCAATCGAATCACAATAAGGATAATAAGTTTAGAATATATCTAGATCGAGATCGTTCAATAGAGTTACTAAACAATATTCTTTCAGCGCATGACCAAATCGTCAGGGTAATACCTGAAGCAAAAGGAAAAATAGAAGTGTATCAAAGAATTACTTATGGCATAAATATTAACGGAGATGGCGACAATTGTGAATTAAAAAAACCTGTATACGCGTCTGATTGGGACAAGCTTGAAATGAAGAATAATCTTATATCAGTGAAGAAGTACTCGAATGATGAAAATACAACTCCTGAAATTTCAGTTAAGGATCTCAAGAATAAAATAAGAACAGAATGTGGTGATTACCATCTTTCTTTGACTAATCACGTTGATAGACCAGAAGATATTTCATCACTTGTGGGACCCCGAGAAGTCATTCTGAGAATAAATTTCACCAATAAAGAAACTAACATAACCACTACGGAGCATATCATTTTTGTGATTGCAAATGGTTGCTAATATAAATACACAGTGCCTAACAAAACCTAAACTGCATTAAAACGCAGTTTAGCCAGAACGTTAGCAAAAATTAAAATAAGCTAACTAAGTGCCAAAACACATCTGGAAGAACCGGTAATTTCAAGACACTGAAATAATAAAGCCTAATTCTTTCGCCCAAGGAACAAAAAAGCCCCACTCGTTTCCGAGCAGGGCATTTCAAATTATTATTGTCGTTAAAGAACTTAGTTCACTTCCATCAATTCGATGTCGAAGACTAGGTCTTTGCCAGCAAGTGGGTGATTTCCGTCGAGGATTACCTCTTCTTCTTTAACCTCAAGAACAACCAATACTTGGCTGCGGCCGTCTTCTTGTCTCGCCTCTAGTTGCATTCCAACCTGTGGCTCCATTCCTTCTGGAAGATCTTTTTTCGGCACTGGGAAGATGGCTTCATCTACACTAGGTCCGTAAGCTTCTTCAGCTGGGATGTTTACTTTTTTAGAATCTCCAATGCTCATTCCGTCAACGGCCTTGTCGAATCCTTTGATCATTTGGCCTGCTCCAACCGTGAACTCAATCGGTTCGCGCTCGCGTGAGCTATCAAATACTGTCTCGTCGGTAAGTGTTCCTGTGTAATGCACTTTTACCGTACTTCCTTTTGTTGCTTGTGACATATTCTTCTTTTTTCGAGGGGCGAAAGTATGTCTTTAAACCATAGCACTTTGACCAGGTCTTACTTTCTTTTATTCGATGATAATCTTCGAGACGGATTGATCGGAAGCTCGATCAACAATCAAAAAGTAGATTCCAGAGCTGAGTGCTTTTGTGTCGACAAAGTACACATCAGAGTCAGCTGATGAACTAATCTCAAGATCGAAAATACGTCCAAGTAGGTCTTGGGCCTGCGCTTGCAAGATATCCGAAGAAGAATTGCGGATGAAGAGATGATCTTTACTTGGATTTGGATAAACGAGCATCTCAGAACCTGAATTGGCATGTTACACAACGATGACCCCGGAATAGTCGGACTTTCCATCCCAGTCGTGTTGTACCAGTCGATAAAAAAGAGTTCCTGCACTTGGCTCTTCATCTAGGAAGGAATAAGAACGAGTGAGTTTATAATTTCCCGCGCCTTCTACAAATCCCTTATTATTCAGTTCGGAGGCTTTTGACCAGTTTAAGCGTGTTCCATTCACTGTTCCTTCAGCACTGAAGCTCAACCAAGTTACGGGGAGAACTGAGTGTGCACAAGGAGTTCCACCCCCGGCGCAACCGAAGAAATCACATTGAGGTGTCTCTGTATGCGAAAAAGTTCCAGTGACAACCAGCACACCAGAGGCACAACCACACAGACTGCTGTTAGGAGTTGTATTTGCAATTGTAAAATTGCCTCCAGCAGAGATCGTATCACAAATATTGAAACTCCCTTGTGTGTTTCCACCACCGTTTCCATTGGAACTGTTTACGATGTTGTTTGTAGCACTGGCTGTTGCCCCTTGAAATAGATTGAATGTTCCGCCATCCCAAACTTTAATATCATCATCTGTACCTGTAGTGGACAAGTGGCCCGTGGAATTCACCGTTGCTTGTACTCCAGCATCAATGAAAATGTCGCTGTTTGTGGTTACGTTTCCTTCAATTACAATGTTTCCACTGTTATTGATGTCAATTTCATCGTCGATGGACAGTTTACTTCCATTTGCTACAAAAACATAAGCATTGTTCTCAACGTCGAGGGAGCCATCGTTGTTATCTGTGGCCTGAACAGTACCAGCGTAAATTTCTAAGGTATCTTTTAGAATGATGTTCCCATCATTTCCTGTAATGTTCAATGTTCCACTACACTAGATTACTTTGCCAGTAATTGTAACGCTTCCACCTCCTGCAACCGTGTAAGTCCCGCAGAAAGTTTCACCATTCGCTAGATCAGCCTCATTCGTTGGGCAATTTTTGACGCACGAACCGCATTGGGCGTGAAGGCTTGTACTGAAGAGCAGTATCAGCACAACAGGAAATATGATTTTCGCTATCAAGTTCATTCTCAGCGGCAAATTTATGCCATAAATCGTGTAATGAAAGGGAATCGGTAAACTCCCTCATCACGGGATAAAAAGTGTAGAGTAGAAACTTTCACCCTTGTTTAGTACCTAACAGTTTCTCTTGGTGTCTATGTCCCTAACAAAAAAAGCCTCCCAAGTTCTTGAGAGGCTTTCCATCTTTTGAATCGAAATTGACTTAGCAGTAATCTTCGTAGGCTGCTCTTAAGTTTTCTGCAATGGCTTCAGCCGGACGACCTTCAATGTGGTGGCGCTCAATCATATGAACCAAACGTCCGTCTTTGAACAAGGCAACCGCCGGTGAAGATGGAGGGTAAGGCAATAAATGCTTGCGCGCTTGCTCTGTAGCTTCAAGATCAAAACCTGCAAATACAGTTGTCAACTTGTCTGGACGTTTTGCTGAGTTTTCTAGTGAACCAGTAACTCCAGGTCGTGCGCTTCCTGCAGCACATCCACAAACTGAATTCACCATGAGAAGTACGGTTCCTTCTGAAGCGTTCAAAGCTTCGTCTACTTTTTCTGGGGTGTTGAGCTCGTCAAATCCTTTTTGAGTAAGCTCTTGAGCCATAGGGGCTACAATTTCTGCTGGGTACATGTTGTTGTCTTATTTGGATTGATTCTAATCAAAGGTATGATTAAAGATGTTCGGAGATTCGTCGTTTAATGGACTAAACTCAGTTTCAACATATTCGAACTTCCCTTATCTGAAATGGGCATACTGGCCACGTGGATTACGTAATCTCCGTCAACAACATAGCCCGATTTTTTTAGGCTTTTTCGAACATCTTCTATTGTTTGGTCTGTACTTATAAACTTGTTGTAGTAGAAGCCGCGTACTCCCCAAACAAGGCTGAGCATATCGAGAATTTTCTGATTTGAAGTGAATACAAAGATCAAGCAGTTCGGACGGTATGAAGCTACACGGAAGGTGGTGTAGCCAGAAAAAGTCATGGTCACAATTCCCTTAGCATCTGAGTTTTGAGCCATTTCCACAGCCGACTTACAAATCGCATCGGATACAAAGCGGTCTTCACTGTGTCGAACTTTGATGTCTTTGAAGTAAATGCCTTTATACTCTTCGGTGCGCGTCACAATCTTGTAAATAGCACGAATTACTTCAATAGGGTGATCTCCCACGGAGGTTTCGCCACTTAGCATAACCGCATCAGCTCCATCCATAACAGCATTGGCAACGTCATTTACCTCTGCTCGAGTAGGACTTATATTGGTAATCATACTCTCCATCATCTGCGTAGCGATGATGACAGGCTTGAATTTCTTTCGTGCCTTTTTTACCAAGGCCTTCTGAATGAGAGGGACATCCTGCATCGGGATTTCAACACCTAGGTCGCCGCGAGCAACCATAATTCCGTCTGCAGCAGCTATGATGGCATCCATGTCTTCTACTGCTTCAGGCTTCTCGATTTTTGCAATCACCTTGCTGTCCTTTCCAGCTGCTTCGATCAATTCCCTCAAATGAAGTACATCGCCCGCAGTTCGAACAAAAGACAAACCAATCCAACGCACGTCGTGCTTCAAGGCAAACTCAAGGTCTGTAAGATCTTTTGGAGTGAGGCTTGGAATACTGAGTTTGGTATTTGGCAGGTTTACTCCTTTTCTAGAAGACAAAGGCCCACCAAACAATACCATGGCTTCTGCATAATTGTCGTCGACGCTCAATATTTCGAGCACCAGTTTCCCATCATCTATAAGCACACGCTCTCCTTTTTGAACGTCGTTCAGGAAGTTCTCATAGTTGATGAAAATCGCTTCTGCATCTGTCATCTGTTTTTTGACGACAAACTTGATCTTGGAGCCCGAGGCTAAGTCAATGAATCCTCCTTCAACTTCACCTGTTCTAATTTTTGGACCTTGAAGATCGGCAAGAATAGAAATGTGTGAGTTGTTCTCTGAGTTGATTTCTCGAATCGTCTTAATGACTCTGGCCAAATCTTCGTGCTGCCCATGTGATAGATTTAGGCGGCAGACGTTCATTCCGTTGCGGGCCATATCCAGTAACGTCTCTTTGTCACTTGAGGCGGGCCCTAGTGTAGCAACGATTTTGGTCTTGTTGATTAACTTACTCATTCAAACATAAATTTTGATGCGTATTTAAGTTGCTCAGGTTCCAGTCTAAAGGCTGTTTGAACAACTTCACAATTTTTTATTTTACTCAAGATCATGGTCTCGAGCTCTTCGCTGGACTCGCCGTTGATTTTGAAGAAGAAATCGGCCTGCTTTACTTCAGCTAAGAACAGGGTACTACCTGAAAAGTTTTCAATCAGACTGTATTGAATATCACGAACCTCATCCTTGTGATGGAAACAAGCGAAGTAGGCACTTTCCTTGTTTTGAATGAGTTCCAAATCTTCTCCTCTTTCCATTGTCAATTTTAAGTCCCTGTTCAGGAACCAGCAGAGTCTGTAATCTTTCTGGTGACTCGAAATCGCGATGATGCTAAAATCATACTCGGGTTCAAATTTCAGAATGGATTTGCTCATGTGATGTCAAAAGTAGGGAAAGGCGCATTTGGTAGGCGAAGCTTTAGTCGCTTGTTTGACTAAAGCTTCGCCTACCAAATGCGCCTTTCCCTAC
>CAXAIH010000155.1:0-5340 GCA_963968755.1 uncultured Flavobacteriales bacterium | reverse complement strand
TAGTAGCCCTCTCCATGCTTAGGATAGTATATTGGCATATCAACGATCTACGCTCCTATTACTGCGATGTGAGGAAACATTTCATCTACCGATGCTTTTGATTGCATTCGAAAGGCTAAGTGATGCAAAGAGCCTGGCCTTCTTCGGTGAACAGCAACATCCTTTAACTGCTTTCTGGGTGAACTTGTGGTGAAAGTCCAAGAGTCACCTGGATATTCCATCACCTAGAAGTCGTGTTCCTTGACGTATCCACCATCTTTTCTGGAAAGATCAAAACCCAATAAAGGCATTAGCTCGTCGTAGAAAGGCTCTGCAACTGATATGTCTTTGACGGTGATCTGCAGGTGATTAAGTAGCGGCTTCATTTCAAAATCTGATTTAGGCGAATCTACGCAGGATTGTCAAATCTTCCCGAGTTCTAAAATTCTATGCGATAAGATAGAATTGGCAGCAAACCCAACATCGTATAACCATCAACTTGATCGGTCTCAGCATCATAGAATTGCTGATAGACATTTTGATGGTTTGTAACATTCTGCACATCTAGCTTCCAAATGCGCGTGGTTTTCTTTTTATTCCTTCGGAAAGACAAGGTCAAATCTCACCTGAAATAATCCGGTGCTCTTTCCTCAAAAGGATTGTTGTTGTCCCAAACACTCTCACCTACAAGTCTAGATTCGTCAATTTTGAGGCTATACTGTCTATTTCCACCGAGGTGAACGACCTTGAAGCTCAATCCGAATTTGTTTGCATTCTCAGCCTTGCCGACCTTAAATTCTTTCCCAAATAGATAGTTGAAGGTGTAATTTCGATTGAAGCGAGTGTTTCGCTGAATGCCATCGCCACCCTTGTATTTGCTTTCAAATATGGAGGACGTATACATGAAGTAAATGGCTGAGTTGTTTCCAACGAATATCTTGATTCATGGCTTAATTCTGCAAGCCATAATTTAGACTATTTCTTGAGTTTATCGGCGAAAGCCTTCTTGAACTTGTCCATTTTTGGACGAATGACGTAGCTGCAATAAGGCTGACTGCCATTTTGGTTGTAATAGTTCTGATGGTAGTCTTCCGCCTCGTAAAAGACCTCGAAAGGTGTTATCTCGGTTACGATTGGATTTGGGAAGGCACCACTAGCATCTAATTTCTTCTTGTATTCTTCAGCAAGTTTTTTCTGTCCATTATCGTGATAGAAAATTGCTGAACGATATTGGGTTCCAACATCTGCCCCTTGACGATTTAAGGTAGTTGGGTCGTGGGTTTGCCAAAACACTTCAAGAAGTTCATCAAAACTGAGGATGGCCGGGTCAAAGAAAATTTGAATTACTTCCGCATGACCTGTTCTCCCCGTAGTCACTTCCTTGTATGCTGGATTCTTGACATTTCCGCCGGAATAACCGGAAACCGCTTTAGAAACTCCATCTAGACTTTGAAAAAATGCTTCTGTACACCAAAAGCACCCTGAACCGAATGTTGCTTTACTCAGATTTGATACGTCTACACTTGCCTCGTCCATGTTGACTTGATTTAAAGCGCCTTCTACTTGACTGTTACCTGCTTGACAGGCAACGAGAAGAAAGCAAGAAAGTAAATTGAATATTCTAAGGATCATTGGAAATATAACTTCTCTCTTAGTGGATTGTTCGTACTACCCCACTCGACCAAATATATTCCCTTCGGAATTCTACTTAAGTTCAATTCTTCAAAATCTTGATGTAATGTCCCCTATTGAACCAAACGGCCATCAAGACTCGTGAGGCGATACTCATCACCTGAGTTATGCCCAGAAATCCACAATCGACAATTTTCGATTGGGTTTGGAAACAAATGAGGCTCATTTTCAGCCACTTGTTCAAGGACGATAATATCAGAGTTTTACCGCTTGCCGTTGAGCCCTGCTTCCTTCAGTCAATAATACTGCACATTCGACTGCCTCTCGGGATGAAGTCCGACGTAGTATTTATTAAATTGATGGGAATAGCCACTTCTGGCAACTTCTTTTGTTCCTTGAAAGACTTTCCCATCAAAGGATTGCTGGATATTATAACGTGAGCTCTGATTTTCGGGCCAAGTCGACCAGTGCACATGGCGCACATCACCATCGTGCAGCACATCAAAACTTGCCAACTCAATGACTAGCGGCTCTTTACCTCGAATAAATTCTACAACCTGAAAAGGGATGGTTGCGGTAGAACCGCTGGATGCATGAGAAGCCAATACATTCGTTGGACTGGTCAATTCAAAGGTTCCCCAATTGTTCCAGGTATTATCGTTTGCTGTATAAGCCGTGCCCTTCTCTTTGAAAAGCTCCAGTGCCAAATACAACACTACGTGACGTATCAACTGAAGAGATCGTTTCGCTCCTTGAAGTTTCTCCCGAGTCAAAATTTGGTTCAACTATTTCAACTTCTGAGCTATCGAGGAATTCCAAAACATAGATGATGTAGTCCATGGTGTTATTCTATGTATTTCTTTCTCATCTTAATGTGGTACTATCCTCAAGGACAACCTTTGGCAGGTCATCCGCACTTGTGCTCCCATCTTGCGTGTGATGGCTGATGATTATAGTCTTGTTTAAATCTACACCATTAACGCTTGCAAAGCCACTTGGATAAATAGACGGTGTTTCTGGGGTTTGGCCATCCGGGATAGAAGTTTTGACAGTACGAACAAAAGTATGGTCGTAATCTACCACTTGCCATTCAACCACTCCCCCAGTACCACCTGCTCTAAACTGTAAATTGGTGGTCGAAGTAAGTTCAGCTAAGAAAAGGACTTAAAGTTCAGCTTGCTTCAAAGCTGACTGGAACAGTTGGCTATGCTTATCTCAACAACTATGTTGATGGGAAACCCAAGATCCCTAGCATTCAGCAGGAACATCGGTTGTGGCAAGAGTTTAATGCAAAGCAGCAATTTGGACGGATGCATTTCGAGCATCGGTATCGAATAGAGCAACGTTACTTTCCATCTACCAAAGACTGGGCTTAGAGGTTTAGATATCGGCTTTAAACGACGATTGCTCTCAACAACAAAGAATTGGTTCCTGGAACTTGGTTTCTATCCGCATACCACGAGCTATTCATCAACACAGGTATTCCACAATTTAGTCAGAATCGACTCTATTTTGCAGGAGGTAATAAAATTGGGGAACATCTTAGCATTCAAGCTGGACATCTCTTTCTGCAATTCGCATCACGAGTTCCTGGATACGCTCAACTTGGAATCTTTTTCAATCCAGACCTAAGAACTAAAATGGAAAAGTAAATCAGTGTGGAAGAAGGTGTACCTCCTCAGCTGTGACTTCGAAAAAACAATCTTGGTCTAAAGATCTATTCCCGACTAAATCCTTTTCCCAATTGTCGTCAGAGAAAATAGATTTTGCGAATTCCGCGGGACGCCCATTGGCAAACACCAAAATAGTCTCTTGTTGTAAAGCACATTGAAGCCCTTCCTTTGGTCTGTGCTGGCTATGAAAATCTTGGATAACTTTAGTTGAATTCGCTTGAATAGCAAGGGTATCACCCATCACACTTCTATTGGTTCCGTGCAAAACAATTTCAATGTTGAAGTCTGAATTGTTCACAAAGGACCTCGTGTAGAAATGTTCCTTTTTGCAAGAAGTTAGGATGATAAACATCCCTAACGAGGAAAGAATTAGTCTTGAAGTCATTTTCAAAATGAGCTTATAAAAGTACAAGCTTCTTTTAAACTATTCGTGTCTCAATACTTCGGAACAACAAATCTTAATATTAGAAGGGTGGCCAATCCTGATCCAATGGAGACTAGCCCTACCGTATCGTAACCCATATAAACTCCTGTTGAATCTAGTTGAACAATCATTCCTGAAGCCACGGCTGCTAGACCAGCTGCAAGGTTTTGCATTGATGCTCGTACACTCAAAAAACTTCCCCGAAACCTAGGTGGTGCCGTTGATATCACAACGGCGGTAATGGGTGCCATACGTCCTCCAGCGAAAATGAAAAAGATAGTCGTTATGATAAGCACAACATAAATTTCATTTTGACCAAGACTCGTGATGAAGTAGATTGGAATGAGAGAAATGAGCAGAACGACTAAAAAAATGGTCTTTTTACCATATTTATCCGCAATTCGACCTATAATCGGAGAAGTAAAAATTGAAGCAGTCCCACCGAAGAAATAGATGTAGGATAGATCAGTGTCTTCAAAACCTACGTTAGCAATCATGTAGGGCGCAAGAAATGGTACAATCATAAAATGACCACCCACTAGGACCATCATCAAGGCAAGTGCTCGAAGTTGGTTTCCATCACCAAGAATATTTTTAAGAGAATCCCAACGTTTGTTTTCCCGAGCCTCCTCAAGGTGCCCATTTAAAACTGGCAGTGCTTTGGCCGCAAAAAACCATAAAATGGTTGAAATTCCGACGATGGTAAAAAAGGGTAAATGCCAATTGAAGGTCACCCCAAGGTACAGACCAAATGGAACGCCTAATGCTGCTGCAGCAGAAAAGCCAGCGGCTATGATTCCAGTGGCTGCTGCTCTTCTTATATAAGGAACCAAATCACCCACAATAGCGAGCGTTACCGCGTTAATGATGCCACCAAAAATACCTGTGATAGATCTTGAAATTAAAAGTGTCTCGTAGCTGTTTGAAAGGGCTACAGCCAAGGTGCCGATGATGAAACCGGCATACAAAAACAAGAGACTCTTTTTGCGATCGAACTTATCGATGAGAAATATGGAAGCTAGGGCTGAGACTGCCGCAGTAAAGGTGTAGCATGAAACAACCAACGACCACTCGAGGGAATCAAGTTGAAACTTCTCCATCAATTCATCTCCCAAAGGCATCATGATCATAAAATCCATGATGGCAGTGAAATTAATGGCCGATAAAAGAATGAGGGTAAAGCGTTCGCTTCTCACCGGGCAAATGTAGCCTTATGAATCATGGCTCTGACGCCTCATTTATTAAAACACAGTATCCATCTGGCTCAATATAATAAGCTTGATCATGGCAGTAACGAACATCTACTCCATCCTCTTTTTTGATCAGCCGCGTGAAGTAACTGAAGTCGAAACCTTGATGTAATAGAAATTCAGTTGCTATTTTGAACTGGCAAAGAGGGAAGAAGCTCCGTTGAACTGACTTGTTTGTCGATTGTCGACACATTTCTCCAATGAAATGCACAAAAGATGCATTTCGTCGATGAAGCTCGACTAGAACTTGCGGAAAGTGTCGCCTATTATTTGAATACAGCTTTCCATTTGCTCTGCCGTCATAACAAGTGGAGGTGCAAATCGAATAATGTTTCCGTGTGTTGGTTTCGCTAGAAGTCCATTTTCCTTCAACATCATACAC
>CAXAIH010000154.1:0-5349 GCA_963968755.1 uncultured Flavobacteriales bacterium | reverse complement strand
GCGTTAAGGTATCTCTGAATTTTAGGTATTGTTCCGGTTGCATTCCCTGACCCATTACGTCAAAGGAGTTGGTGCAGATTTCCGTGTATCGATTCGCGCGTCTGATCTTTTCCGCGAAAAACTCTTGACTTACTTCTTGATCTGTAATCTGAGTGAGCTCATGTTTGATGAGTTTCAAGAGCAATTCTGTGAGCTGATGATAGATCACGAAAATCATTTCATCTGGAAAGTCTGTTCTAGGACGTTGCAGGCTCAAGAGTGTATCAACCTGAATGTAGTCCCAGTAATTGATGGGTTTTGCGTGAAATAGACCGCTGAGATAAGTCTCTAGTGGTTGCTTTTGACCGTCGTATTTTTCTTGTAATGCTTGAATCAGCTTATCCTTCTTTTCCATTCCCATGAATTCATCAAATCTATTGTGGGTGAAAATAGACATATCAAGAGAACTTAGTGCATGGTTAAGTTTTTCCTTTGACTGAGTTTAATCAGTTCTTTGGAATCTATTGGATGTTACATTTGCCGACCATGACTCCAGAAGAGAAAGCAATCCTAAAATCCAACAGCCTTTTTAAGGAAGAAGACATCATGAACCTTCATACACGCGAGGATTTGATGGAACATTTAAAGGTGAGCGGTATGAACCCACAATCGTTCCTTGATTATTGGGCATATGAAGATGAACTCAAGAAACTTCAGATACAACTGATTAAACTCCAACGTTGGGTTGAAAAGACCGGGCGTAGGGTGGCCATTTTGTTTGAAGGACGGGATGCCGCAGGTAAGGGAGGTTCAATTCGACGTTTCATCGAACACTTGAATCCAAGAGCCATGCGCGTTGTGGCCTTATCGGCTCCTACTGAAATTCAAAAGGGACAATGGTACTTCCGTCGCTACGTGAAGGAGCTGCCCAATCCCGGAGAAATGGTCTTCTTTGATCGCTCGTGGTACAATAGAGCCGTGGTGGAGCCAGTTATGGGTTTTTGTAATCAAGAACAGTACGAGCGTTTTATGCGCCAGGTGCCTGAGTTTGAGCACATGCTATTCGAGGATAATGTAACCGTCATTAAATTTTGGTTTTCTATTTCAAAAGAAGAACAAGCGAAGCGATTTAACCGCCGAAGAAACAACGAACTAAAGCAATGGAAACTTAGCCCGGTAGATGAAAAAGGGCAAGAGCTGTGGGATTCTTACACACATTACAAAGAGGAAATGTTTAGCAAGACGCACACCTCATTTACCCCTTGGATCATTGTGAAAACCAATGAAAAGAAAGAAGCTCGTCTGGAAAGTATCCGCTACTTGCTCTCGCATTTCGATTACGAAGGAAAAGAGGTTTCTGATATTGTGCTCTATCCAGATCCGAATGTCATTCACCGCTTCCACCGCAGCATCTATCAAATTGATTAAGCATGGATGAACTGAAACTTAGCGAGAAAGACATGCGCTTATTCAATTCCAAACTGGGATTGAAATACTTGATGCGCTCGAAAGAAGTGAACATCAAGCGTACACTCAAAAAAGTGCTCTACGAATCACGCTTGCGAAAAATGCAAATTCAATTGATCCAAATGCAAAATTGGATTCAAAAGAACAATGAGCGTGTAGTCGTCATCTTTGAAGGTCGGGATATGGCTGGCAAGTCTGGGGCTATTCGGAGAATGACGGAGCATTTAAACCCACGGCAGTACAGAGTAGTGGCGCTTCCAAAACGGACGGGCTCCGAACAATCTCAATGGTACTTTCAGAGATATACGGCTCATTTACCTAAAGGTGGTGAGTTGGTGATATTTGACCGGTCTTGGTACGACAGAGCGGTAATAGAACCTGTCAATGGTTATTGCTCTGAAGAGGAGTATGAGATTTTCATGGCCCAAGTTGCGCTCTTCGAACGCATGCTCTCTGAAAGTGGAATACGTTTGATTAAATTCTATTTCTCCATCTCAAAAGAAGAACAAATCGATCGACTTGAGCGGATGAAGAAAGACCCTCGAAAAAAGCATAAGCTCACTCAGGATGATGAAGATGCTCCGCAAAAGTGGTATGAATACACAGAGTACAAAGAGCGCATGTTTGCTGTATCCGATACCGATGAGAACCCCTGGCACATTGTTCAAGCCAACTCTAAAATGATGGCGCGTATCAAGAGTATCCAATTCGTGCTTGATAAGCTTCCTTGGAAAGAGAAAAAGAAGGAGAGTGAACCTGAGAGTAGCGAGAGGAGGCTTCTCAACTAGTTATGGACCCAGCTAGTTTAACTACATATTAAATATTAAATAGGGTTCAGGCTGGTTGGGATCAATTTAGGATTAGG
Source organism: uncultured Flavobacteriales bacterium (assembly GCA_963968755.1). Taxonomy (GTDB): domain Bacteria; phylum Bacteroidota; class Bacteroidia; order Flavobacteriales_G; family Salibacteraceae; genus UBA4419. Next base: position 3,038 of record CAXAIH010000154.1, on the reverse strand, counting down.
TGGGCTTTTGCACCTTGCCATTCTTAAAGATCAGCGCCTTGCCCGTGACGAGACGCGCACCTTGAAGCACTTGCTCGATAAGGCAATTGGATGCGATTGTTTTTCAGCTTTTAGAAGATCAAAAGGAGGATATTTAGCCTATTGAGGCTGGTTAATTCGTCTACATTTGCTTCATGACCAACGACCTCGTGATTTCATCATGGAAGGAGCTATGTGAAGCTATTTATGTTGATTCATGGAAGGATGATCTACAGAGATTTAGGACCGATTATGCCTTTCGCGGTGTTTCGGATAAGAATTACCCTTTAGACAATCGCTTTCGAAGGACTTGTGGTAACGATGAAAAGCTCGAATATCACTTGCTGAGGAATTTCAAGAAGTACGCTCAAATCGAAAACAAGTCGAATTTGACTTCAGATTGGCGGGTACTGACTATTGGTCAACATTACGGCCTCCCAACACGCTTGATTGATTGGACCTACTCCCCTTTCATTGCGATTCACTTTGCCACTTCAGATTTGTCTCAGCACGATCGCGATGGCGTCATCTGGATGGTTGACTTTGTTAAAGTGAATCAATCTTTACCAAGTCCTGTGCGTGACGTGCTTGAAGAAGTTGGTTCAAACACCTTTACCATGGAAATGCTTGAGGAAGCTGTTCCGGACATCTCTGCCTTTGATCATATCACACGTGAGAATCAGGTACTTTTCTTTGAGCCTCCTTCTCTAGATGCTCGTATTATCAATCAATACGCATTCTTTTCTGTGATGAATAAAGCAACAGCTCGTTTGGACAGTTGGTTGAAAAGACATCCAGAGATGTACCGAAGAATCATCATACCAGCGGATCTCAAATTGGAGGTGCGCGATAAGCTAGATCAGGCGAATATCAATGAGAGGTTGCTCTTTCCTGGTTTAGATGGCCTAGCTGCATGGTTAGGTCGGCACTACACCCCAGCGAATAAAGACTAAGCCTTCTTTTTTGCGAGAATGAAGATGGAATCATCCCGGTCCATCTCAGAATACAAGACATGTACTTGAGGCTCGAAATCCACGCTAAAGAGTTCTACCAGTTCTTCTTCCAAGTAGTATTGAAAGAAAGTGTCTTCGATAATATCTTGTTTCGACCCTTTCCAAAAAGCATGAGCTACAACTCCGCCTTCATTCAGCACATTCGCTTGGAGGGCTAAAGATTTTGCAAGTGTTTCACGCTCGAAATGATGTAATACCTTATTCGAGTATATCGCATCAAAACGCTTGTCAATATCCATCGTTCGAAGATCTAGCTCAGCTGTACCGATCTCAGGATGTAGTACTCGAAAACGATTGAGGAACTCAGGAAACATATCTGAACCAAGCACTTTGTAATATTCATTGAGAATGAGTAGGTCCTTGCCAGGGCCCATTCCCAGTTCCAAAACACTTGCTCCATTAGGAACAAATTGACGTAGGATTTCAATCAGAGCCTTTCTATCGTAGCCTCCGGCCATTTTGATGTAGCGCTCTATATTTTCAGACTTCTCGTAAAACATTAAATACGCGTTTTATAATCCAGATTGTCAAGAATACAACAACTTCATTCGAACCTTTTACGGATTATCGTGTTTATCTCTCCTATCGTTAACCACTCAAACAATTAAAATGAACATAGGAATTAAATACCTCGGAATGTTGGTCATAGCCTTTGCTCTTGCAGCATGTGGTGGAGTCGCTGAAAAAAATACTGAAGCAACAGAAGCTCCAGCAGCAGAGCCAGTAGCAGAAGCATCGGGTACCATGGACTATATGATTGATACAGAGAAGTCAGTAGTCAAGTGGGGTGGCGAAATGTTGGGAATGTACAAGCACAACGGTACCGTGTCTTTCACTGATGGAAAAGTAAAGATCGAAAATGGGGCAATTTCTGGTGGCGTCTTCACTGTGGATATGGCTTCAATTTCGCCAACAGATCCTAATTTTAAGGATGAGGATGGCGGAAGAGTAAGCGATCTGGTCGGTCACTTGAGTTCACCTGATTTTTTCAATGTAGCTGAATTTCCAACTGCATCTCTCGTTATTTTAGGAGCGAGTGAAGAAGGTGTAATGGCTGACTTGACAATTCGTGGAAAAACAAACGCTGAAACAATCTTAAATGTGGTTATGGATGCAGAAGCTGGTACTGTAACAGGTAGTCTAACCATCGACAGAAGAAAGTATGATGTAGAATGGGATCATCCAGTGAAGGAAATGGTTCTTTCTGATGAAATCACCATGAATGTACAATTGGTCATGGCCAATTAAAAAGAAGGATTTAGAATTGAAAAGCCCTTTCTGACACGACCAGGAAGGGCTTTTCTTTTGGTCTAAATTCGCCTTCCTGCAGATAAACACAGAAATGAATATTGAAGAAAAGATTGACAAGCTAGAAAAGCGAAGTGCAACGCTTGAACTGAGTTCAGATGAACTGAAGCAGTTTTTCGAGAGTTTATCGTCTTACAGCTCTTCCTTTATTCATGAGACACAGAAAGGATTAGCATATAAGGAAACGAAAGAGAAGGGTCTAGGTATTCGAAACATTCCAATTCCGTCGGTGGGATCACGCAATCCTGATGAATTATTGAGTCACTTTAAGCAGCACATTGAAGACGCTGGTTTAAACCCAGCATCTGGAGGTCATCTTGCGTACATTCCAGGAGGTGGAGTGCCTGTCTCAGCTTTTGGCGATTTTGTGGCAGCTATTACCAATCGCTATGCAGGGGTGTTTTTTGCAAATCCAGGTGCCGTGCGAATGGAAAATCTGCTGGTAGAGTGGATGGCGGAAGAACTTGGATTTGGTCCTTGCTACGGAAATTTAACTTCCGGAGGAAGCATAGCCAATCTTGTAGCAATAACCGCCGCCCGTGATGCGCACAAAATTGAGGCGGAAGGCATTCGAAAAGCAGTCATATATCTCACAGAACAAGCGCATCACTCTATTCAGAAAGCCATACGCATTTGTGGTTTAGCTCCTGCGGTGCATAGGTACATTCCAGTTGATGAGGGGTTCCGCATGAAGCGGTG
>CAXAIH010000153.1:0-5423 GCA_963968755.1 uncultured Flavobacteriales bacterium | reverse complement strand
TTCTTGATGGGCAATTGAACCCAAAGTCTTTTCACTTACCCAAGTTTTTTTGCATTGGCGCTCAAAAGGCTGGCACCACTTGGTTGTACGTAAATCTGAAGCGACATCCGCAGTTTCGATTTAAGGCAAAGGAGATCCACTATTTCGATGTGAATCGACATTTCAGTAAGCCCCTTGAATACTACTCAGAGCTTTTCAATTTTGGGCAAAAAAAAGTGTTCACAGGCGACATTACTCCCGGATACAGCGTGCTCCGAGAAGGACGTTTAAAGCTGATGAAAATTCTAGTTCCCGATGCCAAGTTCATTTTTCTGGTACGCAACCCAATAGAACGCGCTTGGTCATCTGTTTTGATGCATTTTGGGAAAAACAAAGGCATGGAAATGAAAGATGTTTCCATAGATGAAATACTGAGTTTTCTAGGCAAGGCGGAGGTGTTAAATCGAGGTAACTATTTGGACACGATTAAGCGCTACACTGCCTGGTGGCCCGAGGAGAACTTGTTCGTTGGTTTCTACGAGCAAATTTCAAGTGAACCTGAGAAGCTTTATCAGGATATTCTGGACCATTTGGGTGCAAAGAAGGATTTTGATATTTCGAGCTTAGCCCTTAATGAGGTCATTCATAAACGTCAGGCAGATGGTGAGATGCCTGAGGAAATTCGAGCATTTTTGGAAGAGAATTACCGGGCTAAAATCAACGAGATGAAAAAGCTCTGGGGTGATAGAATTGATCATTGGTAATGGCCGAAGAAGTTATACCACAAAAAAAACCCAAGTTGGGATTCAGCCATCGCTGGGAGCGCATTTGGCTCTTAGGGAAGATGGATTTTCTTCAGCGCTATTACGGTTCAAGTTTGGGTGTCCTCTGGGCCTTCATCAACCCCTTGGCGCGGTTGCTCGTCTATTACTTCGTTTTTTCCTACCTAATCTTCAAGAACCAAGACCCAAGTTTCATCCTATACCTTTTCATGGGAATCATTGTTTGGGGATTCTTCTCTGAGATGACGAAACGTGGAATGAAGGCACTTGAGATGAAGCGCTACCTGCTTGAGAATGTGGAGATCAACAGACTTGATATCCATCTGGCTCACAGCTTTACCGTTCTCTTTGGTTTTGGCTTCAGCCTTCTGATGTACTTCATGTTCAGCTTCTTTTTTGAGAATTCATTTGGTCTAAATCTTCTATGGTTTTTCCCCTTATTGGCAATTCTCTATTTCTTTAGCATGGGAGTGGCCATGGTGCTAAGCACCGTCTTTATCCAAGTTCGAGATTTGGATCACATCTGGGAAATCATACTCTTGATTGGGTTCTGGACCGTGCCGATTATTTGGGATCAAAATTTCATTTTTGAACACTACAAATTCATGCTTTACGTGAGTCCTATAACGGGTGAACTAATCAATTTCCGAAACATTTTCATTTACGACCAGATGCCACATATGGATTTGTTTCTGTATGATTTGATGTACACCCTAATCTTTTATTTCGGGGCATGGATGTTTTTTAATCGTTTTGCGAAAGGAGCTGCGCAGCGAAGATGAGCGAAGAAGTGATGATAAAATTGGAGAACATCTCCAAAACGTTCAACGTGCGAGAGGGCGATCAATCTACGCTGCAGGGTAGAGTATTCTCCATGTTCACCAAGAAGTCGCGGCGCCAAATTAAAGCGCTTAAGAACATCAATTTCGAATTGAAACGCGGTGAGTTTGTAGGTGTAATTGGCCGTAATGGAAGCGGGAAGAGCACCTTGGTTCACCTAATGACTGGAGCCTACGAGCCTGATAAGGGCGGGAAGCGTGAAATCAATGGTAGCTACATTCGATTGAGTTTAGGATTAGGTTTTAACCAACAATTGTCTGCCCGACAAAATGTAATTCTCAATGCTTCCATCTTGGGTATGTCGCTTCAAGAAATCAAGCAGAAGTTTGATTCCATCATCGATTTCGCGGAATTAGAAGACTTTACTGAAACCAAGCTTAAGTTCTTTTCTAAAGGGATGAAAGCACGACTGGCCTTCTCTATTGCTATGCATACAAACACGGAAATTCTGTTGATGGATGAGTTCTTCGGTGGTGTAGGCGATGAGAATTTCAAGAAGAAAGCGGACAAAGTATTTAAGGATACCGTGCTGAGTGGAAGAACCATTGTTCATGTTAGTCACAACTTAAAAACCATCGAAAAGTACTGCAAGCGCGTATTGCTCATTGAAAAAGGTGAGCTTATAAAAGATGGAAGTCCGAAGCAGGTAATACCACGTTACCGCGAAATTTTGAAAGAAGTAAGAGAGAAAAGAAGTTCGAAGCATGCTCTTTAGTTCACCGGTATTTCTCTTTCTGTTTTTCCCCTTAGTGCTTCTAGGGGTGGCCTTAGTTCCCAAGAAGTGGCACAATGCGATGCTGCTCCTCTTAAGCTTACTTTTTTACTACTGGGGTGAAGGTGTCTACATCCTGCTTCTCATTACATCTATCCTTATTAACTACACTGTAGCTCGACTCTTTGAAACCAAGTGGTTGAGTAAGTCAAGTTTCTTGTGGATTGGGGTAATCCTGAACCTTTCCTTCTTGGTGTATTACAAATACTCGGAGTTTTTTCTGAACCAGATTAACGCAGTGTTTGGACTCGATTGGAACTTAGAAGTCAATCACCTTCCGCTGGGAATATCCTTCTTCACATTTCAGGGTTTGTCCTATCTCATTGATGTGCACCGCGGATGGTCAAACCCGCAAAAAAGTCTCCCGCGCTTGGCTCTTTTTGTAAGTCTTTTCCCTCAACTCATCGCTGGTCCGATTATTCGCTATCACCACCTCGAACGCCAGTTAGCAGAACGAACGATAAAATCGGATCGCTTTGTTTCTGGAATTAAGCGTTTCATTGAAGGAATGGTGAAGAAGCTCGTTTTCGCGGACTGCTTGGGTGCTATATCAGATCAAATCTTCGCCTTGGATGAAACACAAATGAGCATGTCATTGGCCTGGCTTGCATCGGCCAGTTTCCTTTATCAAATCTACCTCGACTTCGCCGCATATTCGGATATGGCCATCGGATTGGGGCGAATGCTGGGATTCGAGATACGCGAGAATTTTCATTATCCGATGCGTCAAAAGAGTATACGCGCCTTTTGGCAAAAGTGGCATATGTCGCTTATACAATGGTTTCGAGATTACCCATACTATGCCTTGAAGAAGGGCGGGTTCAAATGGGCGACTGAAACCGTGAGGCTAATGTTCATCTTCCTCCTCACAGGATTGTGGCATGGGGCGAATTGGACTTTTATCGTTTGGGGTGTTATGCACGGTATTTTGATCGTTCTTGAAAACGGACGATGGGGTAAGATCTTGGGCAAATTGCCAAGCACTCTTCAGTACTTATATGTCTATTTCTTCATTGTTGGTTCTGGTACTCTTTTTAGGGCAAGTGAAATAGATCAATGGTGGATGATGACTAAAGCAATGTTTGGGGCAGGTGTAGCAGAGCTAGCTCCTCCTGTGCTCTTCTACCTTAACAGAGAAAAGATGGTGATAGCTATATTCGCCATAGTTGGAGGATTAGGTCTTTTCTTAAAACTAAAAGACTGGCTTTTGAAACAACTTGCCATGAACCAAGAACAAACGTCCTATCGAATGCTTGAGTTCGTTTGGTACATCTTCTTGCTTCTCTTGGCTATTTTAAGTCTTTCTAGTAAAACGTATAACCCATTCATCTATTTCAACTTTTAATGGGCTTGAATATTCGCGTAGCATTTTGGTCTGCACTGTTTGCAATTATCCTGGTGTATGTATTAAACGGAAATCACCTCGGCATTGCATTAACAGGTGGTGATGCATATACGCTTGAAGTTCGTGCATCCTCTAATGCTAATTCACGTTGGACCATTCAATACGTGCACGGTGGCGATGCTTTCGTTGATGTCGGTAATCGGCATAAAAAGTACAGCAACGAAGGCAGTTCTACCCAAGATTTAGCAGGGAATGGCGAGACGCAAATACTAAGCTTTAGACTGCCTGTAGACAAGGAGCTGGACAAGTTGCGATTCCAAATTGAGAATGACCTTCTAGGTGAAGTACAGAATAAAAAGGATGTTAAGCATCTCGATGTTGAATCAGTGGGCTTACTCAAAAATGGAGAGCAAATTTTAAGGCTGAAAGGCAGGAAGTTAAAAGGCGAGCTACAAAATAACAAAGGGCTTTTTCGTCAAAACAAATCAAAGAAAGGTCAGCGATTTCTTTTTAAAAGAAAGCTCAGTACGCTAGCCTTAAAGAGGGAGCTTTCGAAGATTGACGGATTTAATCAGATGGAGGTTCAGGATGATCCTCGATGGTTTTATCAACTCAGCTTTTTCTTTGCCTTCGCCCTCTTTTATGTTTTGATTTCAAAGTTGCCCGTTCCGCAGTGGAAGGAGCTTGGTTTGTACGATTTCTTGTTGGCCATGATCTTCATCGGGATATTGATCTTAAGCAATTTACAACTCAAGTATCCAATGATGGAAGTAGCCAATACTGAAAAGCGTGGAATGTATGCAGCTCCTGATTTTGATTGGAAATCACCTGAGAAGTATTTGAAAGGTTTGACCCTCTTTTATAGAGAAAATTTCGGTTTTCGAAATCACTTCATTCGCTTACACAACTTGATGAAGTATTACGTTTTCGGCGTGTCTCCAGTCCCTCAGAAAGTACATGTTGGGAAAGAAGGCTGGCTCTTTAAAGAATTGCTTCTTAAGGACATTGTTTGCACGAAGCCCCTATCTGAACGTGAGCTGAATAAGATTTGCAAAAATGCACAGAACGTCCAGCGCAAATTCCATTCCCAGGGAATCAAGTATTACATCCTTCTTCCTACTGAGAAAGGAATTATTTATCCGGAATACATGCCTTTCGGACTGAGTCCTCAAAATAGCATTCGTCGCCAAGTTTCAGAGGCGCTTCGAGCTAAAACGAACATCCCAGTAATTGACACGGAAGAGGTTTTGAAAAGGTATAAGGAGAAGTATTTCCTCTACTACAAGTACGACTTTCATTGGAATGAAATTGCGGGATTTATTGGTTATCAACTATTGATGGAAGAGTTGTCAAAAGATTTTGGACCTTTTGAGGTGGAAACATGGGAAGACGTTGATTTAAAAAAAGGTATTTCTGAAATAAAGGGGCTCTCCTATACCATTGCATTGCACAAAGAGTTGAGTGAAAAAACTCAATATGTAGTTCCGAAAAGAGAGCATCAATGGAATGAGCGTAGGCGAGTGAAAGGGGCTCCGAAAGGGACGCGTGTCACCATGGTAGACAAGCCTAAACTTCCATCTGCACTCATCGTACACGATAGCTTTTTCGCAAGTATTAAGCCTTTTCTGGCGAATCATTTTAGCTCAGCCATTTATCTTCAAAATGAGGCGAAGGCAAACAACCCTCGACTTGAGGCTGAATTTGT
>CAXAIH010000152.1:0-5428 GCA_963968755.1 uncultured Flavobacteriales bacterium | reverse complement strand
AACCAAGGCCAAATCTCGAGCGTGGTATCGCGGTGCCGGATCTTGTTGTTTGTATGAGGCGTCGTGTTCTTCATCGACGATGATGAGTTCGAGATTATGGAATGGAAGGAATACCGCGGAACGTGTCCCAAGAATTACTTTGGCTTCCCCAGAACTGCACTTCCTCCAAGCTTCCGCTCTTTCTTTCGCTTTCAACTTGCTGTGAAAAACCACCAATTCGTTGCCAAAGTGAAGCTCAATTCGGTGAATCATCTGACTTGAAAGGGCAATTTCAGGAAGGAGGAAAAGACTTTGGGCCTCATCGTCCAAGGCCTTTTGTATCAACTTGAAGTAGACCTCCGTTTTTCCGGAGGAGGTTACTCCCTGGAGAAGGCAGCAATCTTTGCTTTTCCAAGAATCGAGAATATGCTCCAAGGCCACCTGCTGCTCTTGATTTAGCTCTTTTAATTCCGCAAGCTCTTCATTGAAGTGGAAAAGATCCAGCTGTCGCTCATATTGCTGGAGGTAACCATCCTCAATCAATCGCTTTATGATTCCCAAACCTATCTGAGTTCTTTTGGTAAAGGCACTTTTGGCTACATCCTCGGTCTCTTGCAGGAAAAGTTCAATCGCCTTTTTTTGAGCAGGACTTCTTTTAAACTCTATTTCTAAGTCTATTTCAGAACTTAATTTGGGTCCTGACGAAAGCATGAGTTCGAATTTCTGAAGTGCTTTTTCTTTCATTAGCTCGGCATCTTCTACCAAACCGTATTGCATCAGTTTTGACAAAAGCTCATTCAGGCTAGAGTGTTTGACCTCCTTTTGCAATTTTTTCAGTTTGAGCTTTTTCGAAGAGCGAATGCGCTCGTAAAGCATCAGTTCAGACTCCTTAAGTTCTCCGAGTTCACCTTCGTTCGCTTCAAGAATTGTTTCGCTGCTCAAGCGGAAAATGGATGGAACAGCCGCTAGATAAACCTCACCCAGTGTACACATATAATAGCTCGAAACCCAATCCCATAGTTTGAGTTTGTGAGTGTCTACAAAAGGGTATTCATCTAAAACATCTTCAATTTCCTTGAGTTCACCTATAGGTTCTTCGTTATGAATCTTTAGAACAATTGCGGTGTAGAATCGACTTTTCCCAAATTGAACTAAGACTCTGCTACCTGGCTCTACGCGCTCCTTCAGATCATCGGGGATGAGGTATGAAAAGCTGCCTTTAACAGCTAAGGGGAGGATAAGGTCTGCGAAAGAATTCACGAAAGGAAGTAGATCTTAAATTCTGTTTGTAATTCTACACAAAGCTGTTCAATCTTTTGGCTGGAAGATTAGAAAATCAAAAATGCTTTGCTACATCTTTACACCCGATGGAAACATTGGATTGGATTATTGTCGCAGTCTTCTTGGTTATTTCTCTTTCCATAGGATTGGGACTGAAGTCTAGAGCGGAAGGGAATCTAGCGGATTTCTTTTTAGGGGGGCGAAAGCTTCCATGGTACATCGCAGGAATCAGCATGGTGGCAACAACCTTTGCTGCCGATACGCCGCTTTGGGTAACTGAGCAAGTTGCTCAGCATGGAATTTCAGGGAATTGGCTCTGGTGGAATATGCTCATTGGTGGCATGCTCACAACATTTTTCTTTGCGAAGCTTTGGCGTCGCGCAGAGGTTCTCACAGAGCTTGAATTTATAGAGCTGAGATATTCAGGAAAACTGGCTCGTTTCCTTCGCCTTTTCAAGGCGGTTTATTTGGGCCTTTTTCTAAACATCATCATTATTGGTTGGGTCAATTTTGCACTGATCACCATTTTCAAAGTCTTTTTTGATGTGGATGTTCCAGAGGGAACACCTTGGTACGAGAACCCCTTATATATCTCGGTAGCAGCCGCAATGATTTTTGTCGCTGCATATTCTTCATTAGCCGGTTTGTTAGGAGTGGCTATTACAGATACGCTTCAATTTTTCGTCGCTATGACGGCGACCATTCTGTTGGCATATTATGTTTTGGATACACCTGAAATTGGAGGAATTGAAGGCTTGAAATCTCAACTTCCTGCCTGGCGTTTCGACTTTTTCCCAGCTCTTACGGGCGATTCAAGTGGGTTCGAAATTTTCACGATCAGCATCGGCGCTTTCCTTACCTTCTTCTTGGTTCAATGGTGGGCTTCATGGTATCCTGGAAATGAGCCCGGCGGTGGAGGTTACATTGCGCAGAGAATGATGAGCGCCAAAAATGAGCGCCATGCCATCTTTGCCTCACTCTTCTTCCAAATCGCGCACTATGCACTTCGACCTTGGCCTTGGATAATCGTGGCATTGGCAGCTTTGGTTTTATATCCCGATTTGTCCATCAAGGATTCAGGTCAAGGTTTTGTCATGGTCATGCGCGACTACTTGCCTGCGGGGCTGAAGGGACTCTTGTTTGTCGCGTTTCTTTCGGCCTATATGAGCACCATTTCCACGCAACTGAATTGGGGTTCAAGCTTTCTCACGAACGATGTTTATCGCAGGTTTATTAAAGGAGATGACTCATTTGAGAATGATGCCGCTGCACAAAAGTCTTATGTGAAAGTTGGAAGAATTTTCACCGTCTTGATTATGGTCTTGGCCTTTGCGGTAACCCTTCAAATCGAAACCATTGATGCTGCGGCGAAGTTTTTAATTCAAGCTGGAGCCGGACTTGGATCTGTCCTTATTTTACGTTGGTATTGGTGGAGAGTAAACGCATGGAGCGAGTTGGTAGCTTCTTTGGCTCCTGTTGTCGCCTTTGTGATCAACAAGGCCTTTCTAGATCTAGAATTTCCAGAGAGTTTTCTCTTTACTGTAGGCTTTAGCACAGTGAGTTGGCTGGTAGTAACCTTCGGTACACCTGCGGTAGATCATGATGTGCTTCAGAAATTTGTGGACCGTGTTCGGCCTTCAGGAGCTTGGGGGAAATATCAAAGTGACAATGCGAAAATGGGCTTGCTCTTCGTGCAATGGATAGGAGCCATCGTTATGACTTACTCCATCCTCTTGTCTAGCGGATATTTCATTTTCTTGGAATATCAGAACGCATGGATTTGGGCAGGCCTCGCCCTATTAGGCTTAGTGAGCCTATTGTGGTCGATGCGAAAGGCAGGAGTTTAGCCCCAGAGTATGCCAGAAACCAGCCCAAAAATGACAACCAAGGCAATGATGGTGAATACTATGACAAATGATTTTGCTCCACCGTCTTCGTATCCTGGGTCTTGATGAGTTTCGTGTGACATCCTTGTTGTTTTTTTAACACTCCAAAAATAGAAAAAGCCTCAAGAGAAAATTAATTTCTTTGAGGCTTTTCCAACATTGTTCGATTAAAGGTTAATCGTCATGTCTTTTGGGTACTGAACATTGTACTTCAGAATCAGTCTTTTACTCTCACCTGGGGCGAGTTTAAGATCCCAAGTTAGCATCCCAGTTTCTTCATTAAGCTGAGCACCCTCAAACTCCTCTGCTTCAATTTTAATGGACTTATTCGTCGAAATCGGAATCTGATCCTGCACGCGAAGCTCAATAGCTTTACTCTTTGTGTTTTTGACCTTGATTTCAATTCCGATGTTCTCTTTCTTATTGCTTCCAATAACCTTGGTTTCCGTGTAATCTTTAATTCTCTCTCTAGAAATGATTACTTGTCGGTCGATGCCCATCGATAGGTCGAGCGTCTTATTCGAATTCTTCAAGTTGATGTAGGAAGCGCCAACAAAGGTTCCTTCGAAATAGATGTTTGCAGGGCCCGAGAGTAAGTTTAGGGTTTCCCAACCACCAACTTTAGCGAGAAGAAATGCAGCTTGATTTGCTTTAGGCGCTGCGTAGTAGACGAAGTTTGAAGTCAATTCCTCGTTTCGGATATTCACCGTGTGCGGCTTGCCATCACTTGGAATGTCATAGGGTAATTTGATTTCGTACTTCACATTGATCGGGCTTTCTTGAACCTGAGTATAGCTTCCTGCAGTTGACATTTCATCCAATGCCAACATGGGCTCATCTTCCGCATCGTCCATTTCCACATTGGCTCTTCCGCTCATTTTAAACCTTCGATTCGATTGGCTGAGTGCCTTCTCGTCATAGATGCCCAGATTTATAAAGCGCAGCATCCAATTTGATAGGGTTGGTTTTTGAGCAGAAGTTGAGGGGTCCGATGTGGACAGCTTCATGCCAACCCCTTCCCAATCGATTCCTGTTGTTTGAGACACCTTAGCATTGTATGCCAGGGCAACAGGCTTTCCTGAGTCGCCAGCGCGAACATTATAACTGGCAGTCCAACCAGCATTTGGAACAGCATAAGAAAGTATGAATTCTGCGGGGGTATTGCTGTTCACAGCAACTTCAACCATCACCTCCGACGTTCTTTTTGATCCTTGACGCTTCGAATTGATGATCCCGCTGATGCGTGCAATTTCTTTTTGCAGTTGTTTTTCCTCTTGCTGAAGCTCGATGCGTTTGTCCATCAGATCTTTGAGCCGAGACCGGAAAAAATCGGCAAGAGCCGCGACATCCTCAATCGCAAAACCTGTTTGATCTCCAAAGTCGATTTTCTTGTTTAATAAGATCATTGACTTTTCATCGGCATAGACTTGCTTGAGCTCTCGGTTGTAGTTTAGATCAGCTTGAAAGTTCTCCAAGCTATCTGTCAGGCTCTTTAGATCGTCAGAGCTGCTTGCTTCTCGGTTGTAATTAATCTGGTTGGAGACGGACAGCATCGTGAGGTCACCTTTTCCACTTACCTGAATGCTTCTGTTGGTAATTTGTTTTGCTCAGCCAGTGCAGATTAAGGTGTATACCCCAGGTTTTAGAAACTCTTTTGCACTTCGTTCTACTTGAGCACCGCGCAGGAAGACGGTTACTTGCTTGATTTCAGACTCGAGAAGGACTTCTTTTTTGGCGCCAAAACTCCATTGAGTTATGAAGAGAAATAGGCCGACACTTAAGATTTTATTCATGATGTTTTCTTTCGCAATTTCAAAAAGCATGCCTTGGATGAAATCAACTTTGTTCGGAGTCAAAGTTCGATAATTCCATGTAAAGGCGAGTGCTCGGAAGGCCCACAACGTTGTTATAACAACCTTCTATTCGATCCACAGCAATTTTTCCAAAAGGATCTTGAATTCCATATCCACCGGCTTTGTCCAGAGGTGAATCTGTATTCACATATTCCTGAATGAGGTGTTCGCTTAGGGCCTGAAAATGCACTTTGGTTGTTTCGGTGAAGCTGCTTTCCGCATGTTTGGAACGAAGGTGAACGCCAGTGATAACTTCGTGAAATGAATTTTGAAGTTTCCTGAGCATAGCGGCTGCTTCTGCGCGATTGAGAGGCTTATTCAATACTTCGCTTTCATGCCATACAATGGTGTCCGCAGTCAACAGAAGGTCGTTTTCTTTGAGGGGCTCGAGGTAATGTTCCGATTTAGATTTTGCCAAGAATTCAGCAA
>CAXAIH010000151.1:0-5434 GCA_963968755.1 uncultured Flavobacteriales bacterium | reverse complement strand
TCAAAAGCGCTTACATGCTCAATCTGGTTGGAATTACCAAGAGTGTGAATGATTTGGCTACACGAGCGAGAAATAACCAATTGAAGCCTGACGAAATCTCAGGTGGAACCTACACCATAACGAATGTTGGTTCATTTGGTAACCTTCTTGGAACCCCAATCATCAATCAACCTCAAGTTGCCATTATGGCTGTAGGTGCGATTGTGAAAAAACCTGCTGTAATTGAGACAGAACATGGTGATTTGATCGGTATTCGACACAAAATGTTCCTATCTCACTCCTATGATCATAGGGTTGTTGACGGAGCCTTAGGAGGAATGTTTGTTCGAAAAGTAGCAGATTACCTTGAAGGCTTTAATAATCAACAATCGATATAGGAATAATTATCCGCGAAGCTTTAGAGCCTGCGGTGTATAATTTTGTTTCAATATTACTGTTGACTAATGAGCTGTTGATGACCCCTGCGACTCCACGTTATTTCCTTCGGGCCTTTCTAGGCATGGCCTTGCTGTTTGCATCTTTTGCAACGCAGGCTCAGGAGTACCAATCCAAGTATGAGCGTGATTTGCAGACTCAAACATTTCAATACCTAGAATTGAAAGAGTTTGAGAGCGCCCAACGTAATTATGATCAACAAGTTAAGCTTGTTCCTGACAACTGGCTCTGCTTTTTTGACTTTGCATTAGCGTATTTAAATACTCCCAAAGAAAAAGTGAAAGCTGTTCAGTATTTCGAGAAGAGCATTGAACTTTCCGGGGAAAGCATGGGAGATATGATCGCAGAGATGATCTAATATTTAGGACGTGCCTACCAACTTGACCACAAGTTTGAGGAGGCTATGAATCGAAGGGTTGAGTTTAGAATACAGTAATAAATTTTCTTACCTTGACAATTACTATTACTATGCCTTTCTATTATGCCATGATTAAATGGTTTATGAAGTGCAACTGGATGAATAAGAATACTTACGCAACTCTACTATTGCTGCTTGCAGTAGTAATAAGCTGTGATTTAGCCATCGGGCAAACGCGCAAGCATGCCTTCAGTCTTCTCGATGAAGGCAAAGTTCAAGAGGCACAATCTGAATATTACGAATTGATGAAGACTCATGGCAATGACCCACTCATTTGCTTTGAGATGGGGATTGCCTTATATATGGGGAATACGGATGATAAAGTTGAATCCGTGAAGTACTTCGAGCTTGCGAAGAAAAATAGTGTTCCCGGTGATACTATTTCAGAGCTCTTCTATTATCTAGGTCGCGCCTATCAAGCTTCAAACGATTTCAAAAAAGCGAAAAAGAGTTATGACAGCTTTGAAAGTAACTTGAAGGAACAATCTGATAAGAAGAAGAAACAGCCCAAGGCCATCGCTGAGCTTCAGACTGAATTAGAAGACTACATCGAGAAGTGTATTGAAGGATTGCGTCAAATTAGAATGACTGAGAAAAATCCGCTGACGAATTACATGATCACTAGTAATGAAAGTCGACGCTACTACATTGCACAGAACGAGTACTATACCGTTGAAAATCTTGGTCCTCAAGTAAATTCAATTCATGATGATTATGCGCCGGTTTTCGACAACAATGAAAAGACCATCATGTTTACTTCTGCTAGAAACTCTAGAACGGACAAAAAATACCCGAATGGGCTTTATTATGAGGACATTTTCATAAGTAACTATGATGGAGCTGAGTGGGGCGAAGCGCTTAACATAGACTCCAGCGATCTTTTCAAGAAAGATTCAAGAAAAAGTGATTTTCACCACAACGCGTCGGTTTCCATGAATTCAGACGAATCCGAATTGTATACATATGCCTACAACAAAATTTATGTTTCGAAAAAGGAAGATGGGAAATGGGGAAAGCCTAAGAAAATGGGTTCGAAAATCAACAATAAGAAGGCTAGGCAGAGTTCTGCCGTAATTAGCCCTGACGGGAAACTACTTCTTGTTGTCAGCGATAAGGAGGGTGGATTCGGAGGCTCGGACATATACTATTCTAAACAAAAGAAAGATGGTGTTTGGTCTGAACTCGTAAACATGGGTAATGTGGTGAACACTGAGAAAGACGAAGAGACCCCGTGGATGAACCCGACAATGGATACTCTTTTCTTTTCAAGTAAGGGACACAGAAACATTGGAGGTTTCGATGTTTTCTTTTCACACAAGCTGGGTAACGGAAACTGGAGTCAACCAAAAAACATGGGAATTCCAGTGAATACAGCCTTAGATGAGTTGAGCTATATGGAATCTCGAACCAATTCTCTTTATGCATATTATGCATCTAATAGAACAGGCGGTCATGGCTATTTCGATATATATCATATCAGTCGCAAGTTTGAAGAAGGGGATGATATGCTCACGGCAAAGAAGACCTTGGCTAAAAGAGATTCTCTCCTAGAAGAAATTGGAAATAAATTCGACGAAGTCTACGTCAAAAAGATTTACGAATCTCTTGCTGATGGACAGATCACTAAGGAAGAAGTACAGCAGCTTGAGCAAGAACTAGCGGTAAATGAACCTACACCGAAGTCAGAAGAAACGAAGGAAGAAGTTGTTCCAGAAGCAGCAAACGAAGAACCTAGGCAAGAGAAAGTAACGGAAGTTGCAGAACCAAGCACAACAGAACATACTCCTATTCCAAAAGAAACAGTGAAGGATTCTGAGCCTGCTCAACAAACCGAAATTGCATCAAGTAGCACGAAAAAAGAGCCGGCCAAAGTTGTGGCCCCAAGCCCGACTGCAGATCTGGACTGTGAAAATCTAATGAAGGATGAATCTTCCCTAGCTGATGTGCACTTTGATTTCAACAGCTCGGCCTTAGGTGAAAAGGAAAAGGCTAGGCTGAAGAGCTTAGCTGAGGATATGACTAAGAATTCAAATTCGATTCTGGATATTTCAGGGCATGCGTACAATCAAGGATCCGAAGAAGTGAATGAAGTTTTCTCTGCCAATCGTGTGAAAGCCGTATTTGAATACATGACAGCTCAAGGACTCGAAGCAAACAGGTTTGTCCTAAATCAGTTTGGTGAATCGAAACCAAAGGTGTCGAACGAATCTTCAAGATGCAGGGCAGCCAACAGAAGGGTTGAGCTTAGTCTGACCGCACTTAACTTATATGGCAATGTATATTTTGACCTCAATTCCTCTAGCTTGGATGCTAAGGATGAAGCCGAGTTAAAACGTCTATCCTCTTTCATTCAAAACAATCCGACGGCCAAAATTCAACTTACTGGTTACACCGATCCTTCTGGTTCGACTGCTTACAACAAAAAATTAGCAGAAAAGCGCATCATCAGCGTACAGAACTACTTAATTAAAAATGGAATATCAGAGTCCTTATTAACGAAAGAGGCATTGGGTGAAGATGAGAATTTAGTACCAAATTATGTGCAAGGCTCTGCAGAGCTAAACCGCCGTGTTCAAATCGAAGTACGTTGAATTTAAATTGGAACTTGAATAATTTGAATGTATCACTTGGTAAATGTATTTTCGCAGCGCTAGACGAGAATGAATAAGTCGAAATTATATACCGCAGCTTCGTGGGCCTTACCAGTTCTGTTGTTTTTCGTGGCTTCGCTGATTAATTTATCAGCTGAGGCACAGACAACTACTGAAAGAAGACAAGCTTTTAACCTGCTAGATAAAGGTAAAGTAGACGAAGCCCAAGAGCTCTACCTTGAACTGATGGAAGAAGAAGGAGATGATCCTCTCGTCTGCTTTGAAACAGGTATTGCATTTTTACAAGGTACAAGTGATGATCAAGTTAAAGCCGCGAAATTCTTTACACGGGCACGTGATCTGAGCCGCAAGAACGATACGCTTAGAGAACTCTATTACTATCTAGGTCGCGCTCTGCAATACGACCACAGATGTGAAGAGGCGCTTTCTTCTTATAACAACTTCCTTCCTTACATACGTTCTAATTCAGCTGGTCAAGAGTTGAAAACTGAAGTTGAAGACTACATCAAAATGTGTCAACACTGTATTTATCACAAGGAGTTAAATGAGGTAAATCCTTTGGTCAAATATGAACGCCGCGACGATCAGCACTATTACTACATTAGCAAAGACGAGTACGTTTTGTTGGAGAACCTTGGGAATCGAATTAACTCATCTCATGCTGATTACGCCAGTATATTCTTTGATAAAGAAGACATCATGCTCTTTACATCACGACGTCATGAATATGAGACAGACAAGAAATCCGATGATGGTAAATTCTACGAAGACATATACCTATCAAACTGGGATGAAGACTACTGGCTAGACCCAGTAGAAATCGATCATTCTAATCTCTTCGCTTCAGATTTTATCAGTAATCATTTACATAATGCAACGGTGAGTATGGCTCCGAATGAAGACCATATGTATTTGTATCAGGATCATAAAATCTGGATGTCGGATCGTGAAAATGACATTTGGACAGCGCCTGAATTGATGCCAAGTCAAGTCAATGAAAAAGAAGCACGCCTTTCTTCTGCATTCCTAACAGAACAAGAAAAAATGCTTCTCGTTGCCAGTGACCGACCTGGTGGGTTTGGAGAACATGACATTTACTTCAGCATGTTGCAAGATGATGGTACTTGGGGGCTGCTAGAAAATATGGGAGATGTTCTGAATACTGAAAAAGACGAAGAATCTCCTTGGATGGTGCCAACTATGGACACCCTCTATTTCTCCAGTCGAGGTCATTCAAGCATTGGCGGTTACGATGTCTTCTATTCTGTGAAGAAGGATGATGGAACGTGGACTACCCCTGTGAATTTGGGAATTCCAATCAATACGCCAAACGACGAGCTACATTACTTGCATTCACGTAAGGATCCGCGTTTTGCCTACTACTCTTCAGATAAAACCGGTGGTTATGGTGAGTTCGACATCTATCGCATCAGTAAGAACCTTGTTACCGTCACAGATATGGACTTGGAAATGAAAGGAATCATCTATGTAGATTCCATTTTCACAGAAGTTGAAATGCGACGTGGTAAAGAATACACAGACAAAATTGCTGCCCTCTACGAAGACAGTAAAATCACCTTGGATGAAATCTTCCTAGAGAACCTTACTGGAGCCTACGACTTACTTCCTGAAGAAGAAAGAGCTGCGATGGATTCGCTCTATCGCGACAAGGTCAAAAGATCTGAAGTTGACACGACTATGTTGGCCACGGATGATAGTCCCAAGTTAATGTTGAATGAGGACGGGGTCGTTAGTGGAGTTCCAGGTGGACCTGGTGGTGGCGGCGATGGATCAGATGGATCCCAAGGGGGGTCCATGGATGGCATGGGCACCATCGGCTCAGCTGGTGGTATGGGTGCCGGTGTTGGTTCTGATGGTAAGCCAATTGACTTTGGGCCATGTGCAGATCAAGACAAAAATCGTGGGCACAAGACCTGGAGAAAAATTACATGAGCAGATGATAGGCATA
>CAXAIH010000150.1:0-5453 GCA_963968755.1 uncultured Flavobacteriales bacterium | reverse complement strand
GAATAGCTCCAGCCGTAATGACATTTAAGCCTTCATAAGGGGTTTCTTGAATAATGTCCTCCAAACTGGCTTGCCCGATGATATAATTACTTACTCCCACTCGGTTTTCCATTCCAAAGACCTTATGAACTCTGGGCTTGTGAAGGTCAAAATCCATGATCAGAGTCTTCTTTCCAATTGCGCCAAAAATTGCAGCTATGTTAGAAGCGCAAAATGTCTTTCCCTCTCCTGGCATCATAGAAGAAACAAGAATCCTATACCTGTTGTCCGACTTCGGATTTAGAAAGCGAATGTTTGTTCTTATGTGACGAAACACTTCTGTAGAAGCTCCCTTTGGATCATCGTAGATGGAAATGTTGTTGGAATTTTTATCGACATCTTTTGACCAAAACACTCCACCAACCACTGGAAGAGAAATAGACTCTTGAAGTTCCTTGAGCGTCGAAATCTTTCTATAAAACACAAATCGAATGAACGCTAGGAGCACTGCCAAAACAAGACCTCCTAAAGTAAAAAACCCTTTAATCCGCGTCTTGTTTGGAGCTACCACCCCAATTGACCTGGGCTTTTCGATGACCTTGGTTTCAGGTAAAATACCTGCTTCGGCAATTACCGTTTCTGCTTTTCGCTGCAGCAAGAATGTATAAAGGGTCTCATTCACTTGCATTTTACGCTCTATGTTCAATATCTCGCGTTGACTTCTTGGAATGCGCTTAACTTTTGATTCATAGTAGTCTACTTTTTCTTGCAAGTCAATTTGCTTTTGCTCTATCGCCTCTTTTGAATTAAACAAGTAAGAGAGCAGGTTCTTTCTCAAAGACTCCAACTTGCGTTCAAGTTCAGTCACGCTAAAAGCAGATTCAGTTGAAGAAAACAAGACATTTTCCTTTTCGACTTGAAGGGTGTAAAATTGATTAATGGAAGAACTCAAATAATCGTCTCCTTCAAGCATGTACAATGCGGGAGGTAGTAAAGCCTGCTCACCGACATTAAGAATGTAATCTTCAAGGGATTCAATCGATTTTAGATTCAGATCTAATTGAGTCAACTCATTATCAAAATCGAGCATCTTGGAAAAATATTCCTCCTCTTCCTTGGATAAATTTAAAATACTCTTTGCTGCCTTAAAATTCTCTAAGTCCGACTCAATCTCTTCTAGAATGAGTTGCACATCGGCTATCTGTCTATCAATGAAATTTTGGGTGTTCCGATTGACTTCAAATTTTGTTTGCATCGAATTCGCAATGAACACTTGAGCTAAGGTGTCCAAAAATCGTTCAGCCCTTTCAGGAATCTCATCGTTTACCGTAATCTCAAGAATATTCGTCCAATCTAAACTCTCAATTTGCAGGTTGGCCTTGTACTCGGCGATTAACCTTTCTCTTGGAACAACCTGAATTTTGTAATTGATATTCTTCAAGGGTTCTAGATAAGCCTGATCAATATTACGGGTCTTTTCAACCGTGAAATTGAATCCGTAATCAAGGATTAGCTCCCCAAATTTGTAATCTGCCTGCTTCGATTCTTCACCAACTTGAAAACGAATCCGAATGTTGTTCGTATCAATAATGTTAATATAGATAAATCGATTGTAGGTAGCGCTTCCAAAGTCATTCTTATAGGGCTCAATTTTGAATGGGATATTGCTAAAAAACTCCGAGGTCCTTAATCTCCCTTCAATGAAGTAAGAAACATCTAAATCAATCCGGTTTAACACTTCCGAAATGATGTTGCTGGACATCAAGACCTTTTTCTGGCTTTCTACCTCAGTGTAGGTTTTATAAGAACTACCAGCTCCTAAGCCCTGCAAAAGAGAACTTTGGTAGTCGTAGATTTCGCCAGATTTTAAAATCACTTGCATCTTAGCAGCGAAGGTCTCTGGAGTTCTATGAATAACTAGCATAGATAGAGACAACCCTACTGTCGGGAGTATTATGAAGAGAAGCCAATTGCTAACTAAAAGTTTAACTAGCTTCTCAACATCTGATCGCTGAAGCAAGTTCTGTGGTTGGTCTTTTGTTGCAGTCATTTCAACGACAAATAAAGTGAATAAGAGGCATTAGTAGTATATTTGTTTAATAATATACCTGACCTGTCAAAGGGTTTAAAAACTTACATTTTGAGATTAATCACTCTTTCTTTAGTTTTCCTAGTCTCCTCCGTCGCTTATTCTGCTACATATACTTCTGTAGCAAGCGGTGATTGGACGAATACCGCCACTTGGGATTTAGCTGGAGCACCGGGAAGTTCTGACGATGTAATTATTTCCAATGGAGACTCCGTAAACATTGATGCAGATACCTCTTGTAATACCCTCACCATGTTCGGAAGTTCTATCCTGCACCTCAGCAACGAACTCGATGTTGCTGGTTTGTTTGACATGAGGTCTACAGCATCGAGTGAGTTATGTAAGGTAACAATAAATGATACGCTCAAAGTTCTTCGATTGAGAGGTCGGGCAGGTCATGCGAGTTTCACTACGAGGTTACAGGGTTCGAGTATGTTATTGACTGATTTTACAAAGTCCGGTGGTTACTTGCTCTTTTCTTCTGCTGATAGATCATCCGCATCCAGTTCGCACATACTGAGTGTCGCTGCAAGAGCAAATTCGCTTTTAATTCAAAGAGCAAATGGCGTTAATACAGTTTTTTTAGAGGATAGCCTGCGTTTGGAAAACGCCCTACGTTTTGCTGGAGGTGGTTCTACTACGAATATAATGGATATGGATGACGCTGGAGCAGTAGTTGCGTGGAGCGGCATTATTACAGGAGGTGCAAAGATTTTGAACAGTGCTTCCGGTGGAAGATTCCACATCGCAGATGCCTCCAATATAGTGAGTAGTGCGAATGTCATTTACAATGACGTTACAATTACGGACAATACTAGCTCTTCATTGAGTAACTCCTTCACGCTTCTTGGCGATTTGACAATTCAGGCAGGAGGTGAATTAAACTCAAACGGCAATAGTGTCACGATAAGTGGGAGCATGCGCGTAGATGGGGTCTACTCCTCCTCTACTTCTGAGACAATCACTTTTAACAGCTCATCTGCAACTCAAGAAACAATTTCTGGCACTGGAACTTTGGCCTTTGCAAGGATGATTGTAAACACAAACCTCGCGGGCGGTATTGAGGTGACTAGCACAGATACACTTGACATCAAGGTCGGACTAGAGATTGACCAGGGAACACTCAGTACAAACGACACGAAAGTCCGACTCTACTCAGACGCCAACAACACCGCTTATCTCGGAGAAATTGGAATCCCGAATGGGGCACTTGATGGTGAGTTAATCCTTCGTAAATACATAACAGGCTTAACTGGTGATGCAAATTGGTACTACCTGCATGTTCCAATTCCAGGGGCGAATATCAGTGTAGTGCAAGAAGGCAACAGTCCAATTGGGATTTATACTTATGGTTATGCAGGTTCGAACAGCCCGACCACCGTGACATATACATCCAGCTACACCTATGATCAGAGTGCACTAACAACTGACTTTGATGAAGGCTGGATAGCCGATGGAGCAGGAAGTACTTTTAGTCATACCAACGGAAAGATTTTCAGGATGGGCGGAAGTAGCGGTGTTGGCGCAAAATCTACTTACATACTGGAAGCTGGGGGTTCCATCATTGATGGAGGTGCCGCCCAAATCAGTGGGGCTCATACTGTTACAACTGGAACTTTTGCGGAAGAAGGTTGGCATCTTGCGGCGAATCCTTATCCTTGTGCAATTACCTTCAACTTAGCCAATCAGGCCAGCAATATTCAGGCGAATGAACTTTATGTATATACTCCTAAAGCTGTTGGCACATGGGAGACTATAGATAATTTGTCCGTGATTCCTGCATGGCAGTCTTTCTTCTATCAAGCACAATCCGGGACTACAGCAACTATTGATTTTGAGGAAGAAGATAAATTAGAGTCATCTTCTACAGCTTGGTTAAAAGCAGCTAAATCTGGTGACGCTCTAAGCTTCAGAATCTGTGCTGACTCCATTGGGAAATGTGAATTTCTAAAGACTGAATTCAAAGATGATGCTGATCTTGGTTTCGACGGATGGGACGCCTTTGGCTTAAGAAATCCATGGCCACGACCAAATGCCTTCATCGTTGTTGAGGATAGCTTGCTCTTTCGTAAAAACCGCGTACCAACCGGAACGCCAGAACTTGAATTTCCAATTGAAATTGACGTTGAATACGCGGGTAGCTATACCATTAGTTTAGATGATCTTCCAAATTTCAGCACTTGTCAGAGCATTGAGGATTTGGTTACCGGTCAGATTATGACGTTAGACGAGAACTTTAGCTACACCTTCACACAAACGGACTTAAGTCCAACACGTCGCTTTGTTGTAAGCATGAGTAACCCTGTTACTTCAATGGACGTGGAAAGTGCAAGCTGTTTCGATTCTGCAAATGGAGAAGTGGAACTTGATGTAGCGAGCAGCTTTGGAACATATGGGCTTGTAATAGAGGACGAATCAGGAGCTTCTATCTTTGCAGCCTTTGACACTGTGGGTCAGTTGACGATTTCAAACCTTAGTGCAGGTATTTACAAGGTGCTTCTTGAAAATGAAGACTTCAGCTGTTCTATCGACGAGCAGTTCGAGATCTTTGAGCCTTCTGAAATTATGGTTGACTACGAAGCTTCCTCATTACAAGCGAACATTCATCCTAGTGCGAGTGAGTCGATTAGCTTCACGAACAAATCAATTGGAGCCAGTGAGTTTGCCTGGAATTTCGGAGATGGAAGTCCTGTGAGTACAGACGCAAACCCAAGCCACCTCTACACAGAGGCTGGAACCTACCAAGTGGAGCTTTCAGCAGGAAATGGTAATTCTGATTGCGATCAGAGTTATACCTCCTTGGTACAGGCGGTGAATAATGCTCCAGCCGGTTCGGTAGAATTAGAAGAAGTTAAACCTTACAATCTCCTTGTATCCAAGGACATTCGTATCGAGTTTGAGAGCGAAGTGAATCGAGTAGATGTTTTAAATGCTCTTGGACAAGTCGTTTATTCAAATGAGAAAGTTGATGGAGACCTTCTAATAGATTTGAAGAAAAAGTAGCCCTCAGCAATTAAGAATATATTTGCCTCATTAGAATTTTGAAGCTATGCGCAAGTTGTTACTTATTTTAGGTTTGGTCGTCGGGCTTGCCTTCTCATCTGAACTAAATGCACAACCTCCCGGTGGTGGACCTCCAGGTGGTGGCGGGTGTATTCCACCTCCATGTGTTCCAATTGATGGAGGAATTAGCTTCCTCCTGGTTGCAGGAGCTGCCTATGGAGGAAAGAAACTTCTTGAAGCCAAGAAATAGTCTTCTCACAAAGAATCACGTCCCGCCTCTAGCGGGACTTTTTTATGCCTAGATTTTTTAAACATCCGCTGTTCCTTCTCCTACTAAAGGCCGTAGGACTTTACCTCCTTTGGCTTTTTCTGTACGAACGAT
>CAXAIH010000149.1:0-5516 GCA_963968755.1 uncultured Flavobacteriales bacterium | reverse complement strand
CTACACCTCCCCATTCCTCTGCACCTTCAGATTTTTATAATACACAAACAATAGACTTATCCATTGATGAACTTGAGACAACCCCAATTCTTTCTTTTCTTAAATTCCTTTCTGCCATCTCTACTAGTTCTTGATTTCAGCAAGTTCACGTTTTCTGATCTCAGTCTTCAAACGAGCAATGGTTCTTCTCTTCTCGCGAAGCAACATTGGATTCTCAAGTGGAGAAACGGTATGGTTCATTTTGATTTTTCCAAAATTCTCCACTTCGTTGTCTAGGCGTTCTAAAAGCTCCTCAGAAGTCATTTCCCGAATTACTACTTGTTTCATTTCTCCTTATTTCTTATTCGGTACAAAATCATTTCTCATCACGAACTTGGTCATAAGTGGAAGCTTTTGCGCCGCCAATCTCAAACCTTCCCGTGCTTTATCAGGGTCAACTCCTTCAATTTCGAAAAGAATTCTCCCCGGTCTTACTGGGGCAACCCAGTGATCAAATCCACCTTTTCCTTTACCCATACGAACCTCTGCGGGTTTCTTTGTAATTGGCTTATCTGGAAAAACGCGAATCCAAACCTTTCCTTCACGTTTCATGTAACGTGTTACAGCGATACGTGCAGACTCAATTTGACGTGATGTCAAACGTCCTGGCTCGATTGTTTTTATCGCATACGTGCCGAACGCAATCGTGCTTCCACGTTGAGCGAGTCCTTTGACTCTGCCCTTCATTGCCTTGCGGTATTTTGTTTTTCTCGGTGATAACATCTTTCGACTTCTTTGCTATTACTTATTAGGTCCGCCTCCGGCTCTCATTCTTGGTTTTGGTGCTCTTTTAGGAGCAGACAATACCGGAGAGAGATCACGCTTTCCATAAACTTCACCTACACAAATCCACACTTTAATACCCAAACGGCCATAAGAGGTGTGAGCCTCTTTTAGACAATAGTCGATGTCAGCCCTGAAGGTGTGCAATGGAATGCGTCCTTCTTTGTAGCTCTCAGAACGTGCCATTTCAGCTCCGTTCAATCGACCAGAAATCAAAATCTTAATTCCTTCGGCTCCCATGCGCATTGCAGATGCAACAGCCATTTTGGATGCACGACGGTGAGAAATACGACCTTGAATTTGTTTGGCAATACTTTCGGCTACAAGTGCAGCGTCTAGTTCAGGACGTTTGATTTCGAAAATGTTGATTTGAACCTCCTTGTTGGTGATTTTCTTCAACTCTTCTTTAAGCTTATCGACTTCCGACCCACCTTTACCAATGATGATACCCGGACGTGCCGTCTTAATGGTCACGGTAATCAACTTAAGCGTACGCTCAATGATGATCTTCGCAACACCTGCTTTGTCCAAACGTGCCTGAAGGTAACGACGAATCTCGTAGTCTTCAACCAACTCCGTTTCGTAGCGTTTGCCCCCGAACCAGTTTGAATCCCATCCTCGGATAATTCCGAGACGGTTACCTATTGGATTAGTTTTCTGCCCCATCTTCGACTGTATTCTCTTTTGTTCCTAAAATCAAGGTCACATGGTTTGAGCGCTTTCTGATGCGATGAGCACGTCCTTGAGGAGCCGGCTGTATTCGCTTCAACATACGACCGCTGTCTACCATAATTTCTTTTACAACCAGCTCAGAACCTTCCCAGCCCTCACCTGATTTTTCTTCGTAGTTAGCAATTGCTGACCATAAAAGCTTTTCAAGACGACGCGCAGCGTCCTGCTTACTAAATTGCAAGATTCCAGAAGCTTTCTCTACTCCTTCACCCCGAATCATGTCTGCCACCAATCTCATCTTTCTAGGTGAGGTAGGGCAATTGTTCAGGCGTGCAAGGAAGATGTTCTTCTTTGCCTCTTTTCGCGCCTCTGCTGATTTTCGCTTACGAACTCCCATCGTGTTTAAGCTTTACTCTGTTATCTTCTTTTTCCACCGTGTCCTCTAAAGGAACGGGTTGGAGAAAATTCTCCCAATTTGTGACCTACCATGTTCTCTGTGACATAGACAGGAATGAACTTGTTACCATTGTGTACGGCTATTGTTAAGCCTACAAAGTCCGGTGTGATCATGGACGATCTCGACCAAGTTTTGATAACAGCTTTCTTTCCAGAACCCTGCGTCTCAAGAACTTTTTGCTCGAGCTTGTAATGTACGTATGGCGGTTTTTTAAGCGATCTACTCATCTCTCACCTTATTTTTTCTTGCGGTCTACAATAAATCTGTTTGTTGGCTTTTTCTTAGCACGAGTCTTAAAGCCTTTTGCCGGAATCCCGTTTCTAGAACGTGGATGCCCACCAGAGCTTTTTCCTTCACCACCACCCATTGGGTGATCAACTGGGTTCATTGCAACACCACGTGTTCTTGGTCGTTTTCCTAACCATCTATTTCTACCAGCTTTTCCCGAAACCTGAAGTGAATGATCAGAGTTAGAAACAGATCCAACAGTTGCCAAACACGTTTGAAGAACCATACGCGTTTCACCTGAAGGCATCTTTAAGATGGCATACTTACCATCCTTGGCAGTCAACTGAGCGTATGCTCCTGCGCTTCGTGCAAATTTTCCTCCTTGGCCTGGGTTCAACTCAATGTTGTGCAAAACGGTACCAAAAGGAACGTTCTTAATCGGAAGTGTATTTCCAACCTCTGGAGCTGCCTTGGCATCCGAAACAACCTCTTGCCCAACTTCTAGTCCACTAGGCGCAATGATATATCTCTTCTCACCATCCTTATACTGGATTAACGCGATGAATGCCGTTCTGTTCGGATCGTATTCGATCGTTTTCACAGTACCTGGAACACCAAACTTATCACGCTTGAAATCGATGATACGGTAGGCACGTTTGTGTCCACCACCACGATAACGCACGGTCATCTTACCGGTGTTGTTACGCCCACCAGATCTCTTGATCGACTTGATCAAGCTCTTCTCTGGAGTTCCTGTAGTTACCTCTTCAAAATCGACAACCTGCTTAAAACGTTGACCAGGTGTATTCGGCTTAAACTTCTTGATTCCCATTTCCTTCTTCTTAGACGTTGCTGTAGAAATCGATTTCTTCTCCGTCTGACAACGTCACAATTGCCTTCTTGTAGTTGGCTGTGCGACCTTTCATGACGGACGATTTATTGTACCGCGACTTTGGCTTACCCAAATAGTTCATGGTATTTACCGAACGAACGCTAACGCCATACATCTCCTCAACAGCAGCTTTGATCTCGAGCTTATTAGCTTTTTGATTTACTACAAAACCGTAACGGTTTTGAGTTTCGGCCTCTTCCGTCAGTCTTTCGGTAATGATTGGTTTGATTATAGTTCCCATTTCCTTTTACTTATGAAAGAATACCTTCAATTGCTTTCACGCTGGCTTCACTTAAAATAAGTCGGTCAGCATGCATGATTTCGTAGGTGTTCAATTCGTTGACTGAAATTGTCTTTGCGTTTGGAATGTTACGTGCAGACAACATGATGTTCTTATCGACTTCAGCCATAACAAATGTTGCCTTCTTTCCTTCGATGCTCAAATTGTCAACGAGTACTTGGAAAGTCTTTGTACTCGGCTTGTCGTAGCTGAAATTTTCAATCACTGCCATGCGGTTCGCAGCAGCCTTGGTGCTCAAAGCAGACTTTCTAGCCAAAACTTTAACCTTCTTGTTCAACTTGATGTCGTAAAAACGTGGCCTAGGTCCGAAAACTCTACCTCCACCTCTAAACAATGGGTTTTTGATGCTACCGGCACGAGCTGTACCTGTACCCTTTTGACGCTTAATCTTTCGCGTTGAGCCAACTACCTCTCCACGTTCTTTCGACTGGTGAGTTCCTTGACGTCTTGCAGCAAGTGTACCTTTTACATCCAAGTACATGGCATGCTCATTTGGTTCAATACCAAACACAGACTTGCTCAGCTTAACCTTTTTCCCAAGGTCTTTTCCTGTCTTATCTATTAGAATCGCTTCCATGATCTATTTCTCAACGATTACGTAAGAGCCTTTCGCACCTGGTACCGCACCGCGGACCAACAGAATGTTCTGCTCTTTTAAAATCTTAATTACTCTCAAGTTCTGGACGGTCATTCTCGCGTTCCCCATTCTACCAGCCATGCGCATTCCTTTGAATACACGACTAGGATATGAAGCAGCACCGATAGACCCGGGAGCTCTCAGTCTGTTGTGCTGACCGTGAGTAGCTTGTCCAACACCACCAAAACCGTGGCGCTTAACAACCCCTTGAAAACCTCTTCCTTTAGATGTTCCTACAACATCAACAAATTCACCTTCTTCGAAGACATCCGTATCCATCACATCACCTGATTTCACTTCTTCAGCAAAACCGTCTACTTCAACTAGTTTTACTTGAGGTGCAACCTTAGCTTTCTTGGCATGACCCATTTCCGCTTTGGTGGTACGATGTTCAGCTCTTTCGCCCAAGCCAATTTGAACCGCGTTGTAACCATCAACTTCCTCCGTCTTAACTTGAACAACTGTACAAGGTCCAACTTCGAGAATGGTACAAGGATGATTCTTTCCTTGCTCGTCATATACGTTGGTCATCCCAACTTTTTTTCCTATCAATCCAGGCATGATTCTGTCTTTTCTGTAGTTACACCTTGATTTCAACGTCAACCCCTGAAGGAAGCTCTAGCTTCATCAATGCATCGACTGTTTTAGAAGAAGAACTGTAGATGTCCATCAATCTCTTGTATGAAGCCAGTTCAAATTGTTCACGTGCTTTTTTGTTCACGTGAGGAGACTTCAATACAGTGAAAATCTTCTTATTTGTAGGAAGTGGAATAGGTCCACTTACTACAGCGCCAGTTGACTTTACTGTCTTTACAATCTTCTCAGCTGACTTGTCAACTAAGTTGTGATCGTAGGATTTAAGTTTGATTCGGATCTTCTGTGCCATCTTCTAGACAGTTGCTACGTTACCTTTAACTTTAGCGATTACCCCTTCCGCAATGTTCTTCGGACACTCCGCAAAGTGTGAGAATTCCATTGTAGATGAAGCTCTACCTGATGTAATTGTTCTCAATGCTGTGACATAACCAAACATCTCAGAAAGAGGAACTTTTGCTTTTACTACTTGAGCACCTGCTCTTGAGTCCATTCCTTCAACTTGACCTCTTCTTCGGTTCAAGTCAGCTACAACGTCACCCATATTATCTTCTGGAGTCACTACTTCAAGCTTCATGATGGGCTCGAGAAGAACTGGTTGTGCTTTTGGCATCGCCGTACGGAAAGCCAATTTTGCTGCTACCTCGAATGAAAGTGAATCAGAGTCAACCGCGTGGAATGAACCATCAGTTAATGTCACCTTCAAACTATCTACAACGTATCCGGCCAAAGGTCCATTGGACATTGCCGTTTTGAAACCTTTTTCAACAGAGGGAATAAATTCACGTGGAATGTTACCTCCCTTAATGTTGTTTACAAACTCGAGTCCTTCCTTTTCTGGATTTTCAACTGGCTCAATAGTCACTTGAATATCGGCGAACTTACCACGACCCCCAGTTTGTTTCTTGTATGT
>CAXAIH010000148.1:0-5522 GCA_963968755.1 uncultured Flavobacteriales bacterium | reverse complement strand
GCTTCCATAATAATGACGACAAATCCAATCTTGGTCATGATCGTCGCAGCTTTTCTCATTCGAGAAAGAATCACACCGATGAAGCTTGGAGGAATTGTGCTGGGTTTTGCGGGAGCCGTATGGTTGATGGTCGGTAGTTCTCAAAGCGGTTTTGGCTTCGAAGGAAGTTTAGGGGATCTATTTATTCTCATCAATGCCATGAGTTATGGAGTATATCTCGTACTCGTGAAACCTCTTATGCATAAGTATAGCCCGCTTACAGTTATCAGATGGGTCTTCACATTCGGATTGCTTTACGTTTTACCTTTTGGCGCTAGCCAGTTCAGGGAAATTGAATTCCAAGCCTTCAGTGATCAAATATGGTTAGAGGTCCTCTTCGTTATCATATTTACCACCTTCTTAACCTACTTGCTGAATGTATATGCCCTAAAGAAAGTCTCACCTACCGTGGTGAGTTTCTACATATACCTCCAGCCGCTCATTGCTTCCTTCGCCGCGATTTTTATGGGTCATGACAACGTCACGCTTGTTAAGATACTATCTACGCTACTCATCTTTGTTGGTGTTTATCTTGTAGGAGCAGAAAAGCTCTTCAATCGGAGAAAAGCCTAATCTTTGGCTACAATAAAAATTAAGGAAAAACTATGATCCTATCAATGACGGGCTTTGGAAAAGCCCAGAATCAGTTCAAATGGGGTAATGTCGTCGTCGAAGTGCGCTCCATCAATTCGAAGAGTCTCGATTTTAAAATGCGCGCTCCATCTCGCTATACTGGGAATGAAGCGGAAATTAAAGTCTTGACGAGTCAGCTCCTGAAACGCGGAAAAGTCGACCTGAAAGTAAACGTTGATAAAGCAAATGGTGAAAGCACTTCAAGCATTGACCTTGAATTAGCGAAGTCCTATTTCAAGCAAGTTTCTGAGCTCGCACGTGATTTAGATATAGAGTCCAATGGAATGCTTGAGGCTCTGTTGCGCATGCCAGAAGTCGTTCGCACGAAGGAGGGGGATGTTGAAGAGTCAGAATGGAATGAGATTTTAGAATTGGTCAAAACCGCTTTGAACAATACAGTAGAATTCAGAGCTTCAGAGGGGGAGAACTTAAAACAAGACCTTCTGAGTTCTTTGTCTGAAATTAGAAGTCATTTGGAAGTGATTGAGCTTCTTGCACCTGAGCGCATAGGAACCCGTAGAAAAGATTTAAAGAAGAAGTTGGATGACGCTCATCTCGCCGATGTTGATACGGGCAGATTCGAACAAGAAATCCTTTATTTCATTGAGAAGATCGACATCAATGAAGAGGTTGTGCGCCTTAAAAGTCACTGCGACTATTTTGAAGAAGTTGTCAATTCTGACTCCTCTCAAGGGAAGAAATTGGGCTTTATCGGACAAGAAATGGGTCGTGAAATCAATACAATTGGATCCAAAGCCAATCATTCAGGCATTCAAAAGCATGTGGTTTGCATGAAGGATAAATTGGAGAAGATCAAAGAGCAATCACTCAACATTCTTTAGCATCGAAAAAGGAGGAAAAGCCATTATTATTTCAGCACCCTCTGGGTCTGGAAAAACGACGATTGTTCGTGCCCTGATGTCTAGCTATCCTCAGCTCGCATTTAGTATTTCAGCAACCAGCCGTTCGCCGCGAGGTAAAGAGAAAAATGGTGAAGACTACCATTTCTTTGAGGCTGCGGAGTTCCGAAAGCTCATTGAGAAAGATGCTTTCGTGGAATGGGAAGAAGTTTATCACGATCAATACTACGGCACGCTAAAATCAGAGGTCGAACGACTTTGGGAGAAGGGCTCTGTGGTTATTTTCGATGTGGATGTTGTAGGTGGTCAGAACCTCAAGAAGAAGTTTGGGGCAAAAGCATTGTCCATCTTCATTTCTCCTCCGAATATTGAGGAGTTAGAACGACGGCTGCGAGGGCGTGGAACGGAAGATGAGCAGAAAATTCAAATGCGCTTGAACAAGGCCTCTGAGGAAATGGCAACCGCCGATAACTTCGACTTTAGGCTGATAAATGATGAGCTAGAGAAGGCGATTTCTGAGGGCAAATCTGTGGTTTCAAACTTTTTGAAATCATGAAAGTCGGATTGTTCTTCGGTAGTTTCAACCCAATTCATGTAGGTCATTTGGTGATTGCAGATCACTTTGCTCAGTATTCAGATTTAGAACAAGTATGGCTTGTTGTTAGTCCGCGAAATCCACTAAAAAGCAAAGAGAGCCTTTTGAAGGATCACCACCGCTTGGCTATGGTACGCGCTGCGGTAGAGGAAAACTCTCGACTCAAGGCCAGCGATGTTGAGTTTAAGTTGGAACAACCTAGCTACACTGTGAATACCCTAGCTTACCTCAAAGAGAAATATCCTGAGCATGAATTTTGCCTTATCATGGGTGAAGACAACTTGCGAGGCTTAAGCAAGTGGAAGAACTTCGAATACATCCTTGAGCACCATGAGATTTATGTTTATCCGCGGTCTGGCTCAAGTCCATATCAATTTAATGGAAAGGCGATACACATAGTGGAAGCTCCATTGATGAATATTTCTGCAAGCGCCATTCGAAATGCCATTCGTGAGGGTAAAGACGTAAAGTACCTCTTGAGTCATGAGGTGTATACCTACTTGAATGAGATGAATTTTTATAAAAAGTGACCGCTTACTCAAGTTGACTCAACCCCGCCCATGGCTTTTGCGTTTACGATGATAGTGCGCAAGTCATGATTCAAATGCAAATGTTTCCGCTAGATGTTTGCCTCCTTCCGGGAGAAAAGTTGCCCTTGCACATTTTCGAGAATCGTTATAAAGAATTAATTCACTCCTGTCTCGACGAAGGAGAATCGTTTGGGATTCCATTTGGAATGGATTCTTCAGAAAATCAAATTGGAGCGGAGGTTCGCGTAAAGAAAATAATCAATACCAATGAAGACGGTAGCTTAGATATCATCGTTGAATCGGTGGGGTCCTTTAGCATCCTCGACTACAGTGCAGTTGTGAGTCAGCAAAGTTGTGATACCGCCTTGGTTGAAGAAGTGGAGATGGAGCAACTGATTACTAAAAGTCCCACACTCCTTAGGCTATACCTAGAATTCCGAAAGCAATATTTTAAAGCAGAGGAGCTGAAGTTGAGCTTCGAAGATCAAAATTTAATTCTCATGGCTCGTTCGTGCGGACTTTCGCGAGATCAAAAAATTCGTTTCCTCCAAGGGGACACTGCTAAGAAGGAAGCAATCTTATTGCGTCAAATGAATTATTTGCTTTTCATCATGAAGCAAGATAAAAGCAGAGAGTTCGATATACTAATGAACTAGCCCTACTCTGAGCTTACGCTTAGAATGGATTCGAACATAATCTTGCCGTCCTCATTTCCTAGATGCATATCTGCAGCTCGTTCGGGATGGGGCATCATTCCAAAAACATTTCGTCCCTTATTCGTAATTCCGGCGATGTTGTGTGCTGAACCATTTGGGTTTACAGCATCTGAAACGGTCCCTGTTTCGTCGCAGTAGGAGAACAATACCCTATCCTCATCCGTAAGCGATTTGAAAACCTCTTCCGAGGCGTGAAAACGTCCTTCAGCGTGTGCAATTGGAACACGATAGGCTTTGTTCAAGACCATGGAACGCGTGAGCATAGAGTTTTGAGTCTCTGCTTTAAGCCACACATTTTTGCAAACGAATTGTTGGTTGTCATTGTGCAATAGGGCACCATCAAGAAGATGCGTTTCTGTAAGGATTTGAAAGCCATTGCAAACACCGAGTACATAGCCTCCTCGTTTGGCATGTGCTTGTACTTCATTCATAATCGGACTGAAACGGGCAATGGCTCCTGAGCGCAGGTAATCGCCGTAGGAGAAACCACCTGGTAATACGACAAAATCGCAGCCTTGAAGGTCATGATCTTTATGCCAAAGTTCTACAACTTCTTGACCCATAATGTCTCGTAAAACATAGACCATGTCTTGGTCGCAATTAGAGCCTGGGAAGGTGACTACACCAAATTTCATCCGAATATATTTGAGGCAAAAGTAATGCATTGGAAGACCAATACCTCAGTTCAAAAACAACAGATTATAAACAGACACAATTAGGCAGAGAAGTACAATTACATCTGCATGCCACATCTTCTTGCTCTCAACGAGGCGGTAGGATAGAAAGGTGATGAGTGCGGGCACAAGCAGCGCAATTTGAACCAAGGAAAACCCAGAGATTAAAATACTCGCGACGCAGGAAAAGGTGGAAGCCCAAACCACTAAAAAAACGGACTGTCGGGTTTTCAGCTTTGTTCTATGAAGGCTACGGAAGAGGTGCGGGAAGCTCAAGAGCCACAGAATAGCGAGGACTATGAGGCCGATAATAGAACTTGGCTCAAATGCGAAAGACGTTTGAGGGAGCTGAAAGAAATGCTCAGTTGAGAGCTCAGCGAGAAAGTGGATTTCCCAGATAAAGAACCACGGAATAAAAACACCAGAAAGAATCATCAGTGCATGTCGAAAGCTAAAGTGTTGAAAGTTTAGAAGACCAATCGGAAGAATGGCGATGCTTGCAATGGCTCCAGGAACAAAATAGCTTGCTAAGCCAATGGCAATGGCTCCATTCAAAATCAAGCGGTTCACATGACTCTCTTCGGCCAGACTCAAACTTCGATCTACGGCATAAAGCAGCAGAATACCGGTAAGGATATATTTCCAAGATTCAGGGTCGGAAAGGAATGGCGCTCCGCAGAGGAAAAATATTGAGAAGGGAAGGTAGGTGCGGTATGGAAGCAGGCGATGCTTGCTCAGCAACTCAGTAAAGAGAAAGGAAAGCAAGAAGTATAGAACAACTACGGCCCCATATAACCAGCCGTTGAGCGGCGAATCTTCCGCAAAAAGATTCTGCACGAGCAGGGCAACGAGCAGTAAAAAGTTCAGTGCTGCGGCAAGTCCGAGCGAAACTGGACTGTTTTCTTTTAGGAGGCGAAACATCAGAGCAAAGAAAGGTGAACAGAATTTTCCATCGTCGCAACGTATAAAATAGGGAAAAGCTTAATTTTGTAGTTCAATATTCCTCAAATGAGCTGGACAGAAATAATTTTAGGATTAGGAGAACTCCTTACATGGTCGTTTCAAATCCTTCCTATTCTTGGTAACAACGTTAATTGGTTGATCATTCTAGTTGGAGCTGTAATGGCTGCTTGGTGGATTAGTAAGATGCTTGCCTTCGACAAGGAAGCAGCTCAAAACGGCACTTTACCTTAGTTCCATTCCAAGAGGTCGAGACCAATATCTCGACGATAATTCATTTTTTCGAAGCTGATTTTCTGCGCTGCGTCGTAACACTTCTTGCGGCACCCCTCAATGTCATGTGCTAGGCCAGTAATAGAAAGTACACGTCCGCCTGAGGTGAAAATACTTCCTTCTTCTAGTCGCGTTCCCGCGTGAAAAGGAATCACTCCCTCAATTTCGTCGAGACCATCAATGATTTTACCCTTTTCATAGGCCTCCGGATAGCCGTCCGAAACGAGCATGAGGGTCATGGC
>CAXAIH010000147.1:0-5533 GCA_963968755.1 uncultured Flavobacteriales bacterium | reverse complement strand
TTGAGTGATTTCTAATAACTTCTCCTGAAGGAATACGCTTCTTAAAGAGCTCAATGTTCTTTTTTCCTCGAATGGTGGAATATGCGGAGAACACCACCACTGAGAAAGTACTCGTTTTAATTCCACCCGCAGTGGAACTTGAGGCTCCACCAATGAACATTAAAACCAAACAGACGATGACGAAAGGCATGGAGATTTGGCTGAGGTCAACGGTATTAAAACCAGCTGTTCGGAGGCTCACCGACTGAAAGATAGAGGCTATGATGGCAGAAAGGTTCGACTGTCCATCCAAGGTGTTATTGTATTCGAAGATGAAAAAGAAGAGTGCACCCCCAAAAATCAAAATACCGGCTGTGATGAGGGAAACTTGACTTCCCAAATAGGGCTTTTTCCAAGGGTACTTCCGACGCTCTTTGATCTTACGAGGATCGAGCAAGTCGAAGAGCGTGGTAAAACCAAGGGAGCCAAATATGATCAATACTCCAGCCGTGATGTGGAACCACTGAAGGTTGACGAGGTAATCGTTGTACAAGCCGCCCGACATGGTTGAAAAACCCGCGTTGTTAAAGGCTGAGACGGAGTGGAAAAGCGAGAAAAAGAGTTTCTCGCCAAAAGCCATATGCGTTAATGAAGCGGAAGTTTGGAGGAATACAAGCACCGAACCTACTAGCTCAATGAAAATGCTGATCAGGACGATTTTTCCAAGCATCCCTTTAGAACTAAATACAGATTCCTTGTTCACAAAATCTTCGACCACAAGGTGGTGCTTCATGCCAACTCCGAGACGTCCTAAAAGAGTTAGAAACGCACCGAAAAGGATGATGTTGATACCACCAACCTTCATTAGGATCAACAGAATAGTATGACCCTTGGTAGTCCAAACCGAGGCCGTATCGAGGGTAATTAATCCTGTTACACAGGTAGCGCTCGTTGAGGTGAACAGCGCATCAATGAAGTTTACACTTCCGATGCTCATCTCAGGTAGCATCAACAAGAGCGAACCAAGTAGGATAATTAAACCGAAGGACAGGACGAAAATGAAAGCGGGGTGAAGCTGGATCTTCGGCATAAACTCCCCCGATTGGCTTAATTCAGCCGCCACAATGGCAAAGAGATAGAACTGAATAAAAAACTCTGAAACGTCAGCCAATGCCATCATGTCCAGCCAGCGGAAGATGGATTCAATCATAAGCCGGTCGAAGAAGGTGTAGAAGAATCCATCCAGGATCAGCACCCCAACCATGATGGCTTCAAACCAATGGCGTTTCATGAATTGAATAGGACTGAAATCGTAGAAGACCTTGAGGAGGAAATGAAAAATGTAGAAGAGGAAGCTTAATCGAATGACTCCCATCAGAAGGTATTCCTGCTCCGGACTGTGTTTAAAACCGTAATAGAAGACCAATACTCCAAGAGCAAAAATGGAAACAACTAGGGATAGAATTTTGAAGCTTCGGAGCACGCTGAGCTTTGTCCCGTAGATCTTCAAATTGATCTTTTCCCGCCATTTATTGATGTTCATTGGAACTGAACTAGTTAGACTGGCGTATTGATTGGATAAGGAGCTCGCGATCGATGGGAACAACCCCAACTTGTTCGCAAACCAAGCCTCCGGCCATATTGGAAAGGTAGGCGGCCGTCTTGATGTCGGAACCCGCGCAAAGACAAGCGCATGCTACTGCGAGCACGGTATCTCCAGCTCCTGAAACATCTACAATGTTTCTCTGCATGGCAGGGAGGATTCCCTCAGACTCGGCATTATTGAAAAGAATTCCCCGCTCGCTCAAGGTCAACAATAGGTTTTTGCATCCTATTCGAGACATTAAATCTTGGGAAAGATGGCTTAACTCTTCTTCAGTTTTCACCTCTTCCTTCCATTTGAGCCCTTGAATAATCTCTTTTAAATTGGGCTTGAACAAATCGGCTTCTCTGTATTCAAGAAAGTTCTTCTTCTTGGGGTCAACTGCTGAAAACACCTTGTATTTCCGGCAGAGTTCCAGACCTTTCTCAATGAAGCCTTTGGTTAAAACTCCCTTGTTGTAATCCTGAAAGATCACTCCTTGAAATCTGCCTTCTCTTAAGGCAGCTTCGAGACGATTTAATAAATCAGCCTCTTCGCTGGGAAGAATGTCTTCAATTTGCTCTTCATCGATACGAAGAAGGTGTTTGTCGTTGGCAATCACCCGATGCTTAATGGTCGTTTTTCGTGAATCAGATTGGATGAGGTCGGAAGAATGAACACCTCGTAGACTCAATAAATCTAGGAGGCGCTGTCCTGCCGCTTCCATACCAATCAAACTCATCAGCGATACTTTAGCACCGAGGCTTTTTAAGTTCAAAGCAACATTTGCAGCTCCACCTAAACGCTCTTCACGATGTTCTACGTCCACCACGGGAACTGGTGCTTCCGGTGACATGCGTTCGTGAATTCCGTACACGTATGAGTCGAGCATAACATCTCCGATGACAGCGAAGTGTGCATCCTTGAAATGCGTTACGAGTTCGATTATTTTGTCTGGATTATTCAAATCCCAGAAGGGCTTCTTTAATTCGGCGAGCGGCTTCTCTGAGATCTTTTTCAGAGGCGGCATACGAAATCCTCAGACATTTCGGATTCCCGAAGGCTTCGCCACTGACTAAGGCAACTCCAGCTTCGTTTAGAAGAAACATGCACAAGTCGTTGGCGTTGTGGATGGTGAAACCGTTTTTCGATTTCCCGAACAGATCATCTACTTCTGGGAAAAGATAAAATGCTCCACCGGGCTTGTTTAGTTTGAATTCAGCAATCTCGCCTAGCAAGCCAATCATCATATCACGTCGCGCTAAAAAGGCGTCTCGCATACCGTAGGTAACTTTTGGGTCTGCTAGAACGGCAGCTTCAGCTGCTTTTTGCGAGATTCCGCTGGCGCCAGAAGTAAATTGGCCTTGCGTTTTGGTACATGCTTTAGCTATCCATAATGGAGCTCCGATGTAACCAATCCGATAGCCGGTCATGGCAAAAGCCTTTGAAACCCCATTCACGGTCACCACCTTTTCCATCATTCCTTCGATGCTGGCTAGGCTTGTATGCTCTCCAACGAAGTTGATGTGCTCGTAGATCTCATCAGAAACCACGATAAGTTTTGGGTAATTGAGAATGACCTTGGCTAAGGCTTCAAGTTCTTCTTTGCTGTAAAGGCTTCCGCTTGGGTTGCACGGAGAACTGAAAATCATGAGCCTCGAGTTGTCGCTCAAGTTGGCATTTAGTTGTTCAGGAGTCAACTTAAAATCTTGCTCAATACCGCAAGGAATTTCAACAACTTTTCCCTCGGACATATGCGCCATGGCATGGTAGGAAACCCAGTACGGACTTGGCAGAATGACTTCTTCTCCAGGGTCAACCAGTGAGAGGACAACATTCATGATGCTCTGCTTGGCACCAGTGCTCACCACAAGCTGGTTGGGCTCATAGCTAAGCTGATTGTCGCGCTTGAATTTCTCGCAAATAGCTTCTCGCAGGCTTAGGTAACCAGGAACGGGTGGGTAGTTGCTGTAATTCTCGTCGATGGCCTTTTTTGCCGCTTCCTTAATGAAGTCAGGTGTATTGAAATCGGGCTCACCCATACTAAGTCCGATGATATCCTTGCCCTCAGCTCTGAGCTCACGACTTCGTGAAGCCATGGCTATAGTGGCTGATTCGGCTAAACTTGCAATGCGATGTGAGAGCTTTTTCACCTGTTTGGGCTAAGTGGCAAAAGTAATGTTTTGCAAGGATAGATTTCGGTCAAACATCATTTCTTATTTGCCACTTATTCTAGGCAGAGTGGACTTTATAAGAGTGTAAATTCAATAAAGCTGAGTTACGATTCCCTTGCTCTTTCAAATTCGAATCTATACCCGGCGAAATCAACATTTGTTTCGATATTGATTTTATAGATATTTGCCCCTAATTAAAGTCTATGGAAATTTTTTGGGAATTCTTGAAGATCATAGTGCCAGCACTCATAGTGCTTCTTGCGACCTACTTCACTATGAAACAATTTTTTCAGAATCAACAGCGTGAGCGTCAGCGTGACATCCGCTTAGAAAATTTGAAGACCACCCTGCCTATTCGCTTGCAGGCCTATGAACGCCTTATTTTATTTCTAGAAAGGATTCATCCAGAGTCTCTCATCATTCGAGTACATCAGAAAAATATGTCTGCTCGGGAATTGAATAAGCAAGTGATTCGAGCCATTCGAAGCGAATATGAACACAACATAACCCAGCAGATGTACATATCCATTGGGGCTTGGAGCATGGTAACGAATGCTCAAAACAACATCATCAAGCTATTTAACATGGCGCTTACTGAATGTGGAGAGAAGGCCAACGGGCTCGATTTGAGTAAGAAAATTGTTGAAGCGGTTCAGAAAGCGGAAACAATGCCGAATGCAATCGCAAGTAACTACCTCAAGCAAGAGGTGAAGCGACTTTTCTAGGGCTTCAGAATTGCATCCATCAGCTTCCGACTGGCACCTAGCGGACTTATCTGATTGTTCTTTATAGAATTTCTCAATTCTGCCCTGAGCTGGATGAGAGAATCACTTTGTTCAATTAATTCTGACAACTGAAAACGGATACTCTCTTCAAACCAAAAGAGGTTTTGATTGGCGCGCAATTCGTTCAAAGCACCCGAAGCTTCGGTTTGCTTGTAGAACTTTAGAATGTTTTTTTCTATTTCGGGAATCCCTGTT
Organism: uncultured Flavobacteriales bacterium; assembly: GCA_963968755.1. GTDB lineage: Bacteria > Bacteroidota > Bacteroidia > Flavobacteriales_G > Salibacteraceae > UBA4419. Next base: position 818 of record CAXAIH010000147.1, on the reverse strand, counting down.
TTCTCAAGTGAAGAACAGCGGAGCACTTCAGGGTTCCAGCCGTTCATTCTCGAAGGGAAAAGGTGTAAGGCAGACTGATATTGTTGCTGTGAAAGGAGTGCAAGATCTTTGTTGTGCTCCTCAGACTTGTTGATGACGAGCAGGTCAGAGAGCTCCATAATGCCACGTTTAATCCCTTGCAGTTCGTCACCTGCATTGGGTTGCAAAAGCGTCATGAAAAAGTCTACCATGGAAGCAACGTGTATTTCAGACTGTCCAACTCCCACAGTTTCAATCAAAACCCAATCGTAGTCCGCGGCTTCAAGAAGAAAAATAGATTCACGTGTTGCACGAGCTACACCTCCCAAAGATCCAGAGGAAGGAGAGGGACGAACAAAAGCTTGATCGGAGCGTGAAAGCTCATTCATCCGAGTTTTGTCACCGAGGATGCTTCCTTTCGTTCGCGAGCTACTGGGGTCAATGGCAAGCACCGCGATTCGATTTCCAGTTTGTGTCAAGTAAGCACCAAAGGCTTCAATAAAAGTGCTTTTTCCAACTCCCGGTGTTCCAGTAATGCCGACAACTTTCGATTTTTTACCCAAGCCAATACAGGCGTCAATCAGATCGGAAGCAAGAACTCGATGCTGTGGATTTTTGGATTCGATCAGCGTGATGGCTCGTGCAAGCACGGCTTGATTGTTTTTTTGAATGCCCTTTAAAAGACGGTCAACACTTTCATGCTCACGCTCGGACTGGAGGAAGCGGTCTTTTTGGGGATTGATGGCCATCGTCCGAAATTAAGGCATTACTCAACAACGCGCACATCGAAACTCAGGATT
>CAXAIH010000146.1:0-5655 GCA_963968755.1 uncultured Flavobacteriales bacterium | reverse complement strand
ATTTGGATGACAAGAACTGAAGTTTGTTCTGTCCAGCATCTACTTCATTCGAATAGCCTAGTTCTATGATCAAATTCAACATCTCTGTTGGAACTGTTTCCGTAGAGGTTCCTAAGTCGATGATGTATCTCAATTGACTTGGATCAATAAGGGGAGCATCCAAGAGTGGCTGAATGTTCTGCGCATTGTCAGGATCTGAGATCGTCCGTGGTGGGAATATTTGTGGTTGAATGTCACTCACATCAGTACTGCCATCAGGCGATTGATCAAGAGAGTTTTCCGGCCGATCTATTTTAAATGGCATTCCATTCGGATCCGGTTCATTCGGATCTGGGTCGGTGGATGGAGGAGGAGTGATACGAAGTATTTGCGGAATTGAAGGTTTGCTTGGCGCACTTCCATTCGGACGACTAATTTTTCCCGCGCCAAATTTTTTGGTTTTTACCTCTCGTTTTCGCTCCACAATGTTGAAGGTGAAGAACAAGCCCTCTGTTTCGTTTTCAAGTTCCATCGGAAAGTTGTTCCGTACCAAGGAATAGCGATCCCCCAAAATGCCTTCGTCCATCGAGAGGATGTACAATCCATTTGGTAAGTAGAATTCAAAGTTTCCTTCAAAATCCGTTAAGGTGGAGAACTCGGTCTGTTCGCATATCGCCGCAATTTTGATACGACCCAAATCCAACTTTTTATCTACGTCTGTTCGAACTTGCTCTCGGTCAACTACTATCTTACCATACACTTTCACTCCCTTAACAAACGGAATGTTTTGCGTCTCTTCCTTGAAAATTAGGAGTGAATCTTCAATGTTCGGGAACCAGCCTTTGAGGCTTTCAAGACTAAAGGCTACAAGCTGGTGATATCCACCTGGAACATATTCCATCAGACTCATTCCATCGTGATTTGTGAGAACCTCGTGATCACCCAATCGAATCAAAACGTTTTCCAAGGGGGGCTCATTGGTGTTCTTTTTCCCATCTCCATCGAGGTCATAGAAAGCCAAAAACTTTTGTGTGAAATTGCTCTTCTTCACGAAAGGAATGCGAATCCCGAATTCCTTTCGAATGCTGACATTTACTTGAGAACTTTGGTTCGTTAGTCTTTCTCCGGCGCGTTCATCCACTTGGTCTCCAAAGAGTGGAAGACCACCTTCAATTTTCCTCGTAGTTAAGGCGTAGTTCAAGCCTATGCTGAATCTCCAGCCATCATTGGTGAAGTAGAACAGTTCAGGAAAGGTTCCCAATCGGTGCGAATTAAGGTTGTTTTGGAAGGTATGGTTTAAGTTGCTGATCAAAGCAAAATGGGTGTTCTTGAAAAGGTACTGATGGTTCAATGATGTTCTCCAAAAAATAGGATTCACCCCAGTAGCAACCATACTCTCCACAGCTGCAGGTGAGTTGGGACCGTAGAAATATCCGGAGACCAATGAGAAAGTTCGCACGCGCACCAAAGCATTGAAGTTCATCCGAAAGTACCATGGTAACTCAGGAAGGAAAAGTGCGTTGTCGTAGCCCCCTTGTACGTTCAAAGCGTACAGAATGTTTTTGTCGAAGATGTAGTTCGAATAGCGGGCTCCAAGTCCAGGAGAAATGATTCGTTTACCTGCAATGCTGTTTATGTTGTAGTAAGCGTAGTTCTGAACGGTTCCAAATCGGGTGTTTCTTGTGTACCCGAAAGTGTTAAAGAAGATCATGTTCAAGAAGTCGCCCGTACCTCCTGCTGTTGTTCGAACCGGGTAGCGATTTTCGTTAAACGTGGAGTTGAGGTAGAGATTCGACTTGGAGGGAAGGAAGTATTGAATTCTGCTGTTAACGATTGTACGTTCATTGTCAGACAAACCAAATGTTGGCTGCTGGTAGCGTGCTGAAATATTCGTAACCAACTTCTTATCTAAATAACGGCCGCTGTATCCAGCTCCCAAAAGAACCCCGGAACGTTCTAATGGTGGAGTAGAGTTATTGATAGCTCTTCGATCGCTGTATGCCCCGAGTAATGACACGGAATGACTTGGCGCTATACGGACGCCGAGGCGCCCATTGATCACGGTAGCTTGTCTGTTTCGCGTATTGTCAATTGATCTTCCCCAACCCGCGGATCCTCTCAGAATTCCCGTTCCACGGTATTGGTAGAAACCTCCAAAGTTGGTCAGGTCATTAGATTGAAAGAGTTCATTTCTACGCAACCAATAGGATCCTACCCAATGCTCCTTGTATACGCGCGCTGAAGCTTTCACGCCCAATCCCGCTGCAGGGAGGCCAACATTACCTCCAGCCACATTTCCAAGTTCAACAGTAAAGTTCTTATTGAAGTAACCTCCATAGTACGTTCCATTGCGTAAGAAGGTCTGGCTGTAGAGATTCTGCCCAAAGGTGAGCTGGTTGAAGTACACGAGATTCGAACCGTCCTTGAAGGTCTGAAAGCCTCGCATCATCAAATTCAAGAAGGTGTTTCGGTTTAGGACATTTTGAAAGTTGGCATCTACAATCAGAGGAATAATCGGCCCGGAGTATTGTTCAACCTTTTTATCGTTGGCCAATCGTTTGAAGCTAATCCGTTGACCTTTTTGTTTGAGATAGTCTGAAGATTTTTTGGCCTCAGCGGAGTTCACAAAGAGCGTATAGCTTTTCTCCTCGTCGTTAACCTCTGGCTTGTGTTCTTGCAGAGAAATTGCTCTAAAATTTCTAACCTCTTGGGTGGTTTCGACTTGATACTTAAAGGTCGTGTCGCCAAGAGGAGGTAGACTTAATGAGTATCGAGGGTTGTCGATGATTTTACCCTCCTCATTCTTCAACATAAGCCCTGAACGAATCCCTTTTACATTGAGGACAATGTCCTGTTTGTAGTTCCCTAAATTCAGAATGTTCAGATCGAATTCAGATTCATTTTCTCCATTCCTGAGGTAGATCGTATTTGAAGGTCCAATGGCCATATCCCACTCCACAACCTTTCTACTTCCTACATAGAAAAAATTACCGGTAATTTGATTGCCAAGAGCATCAAACACGAGTACGTTGATCACGAATTTGGTGTTTCCAATGAGATTCTTTGGAAGCAATCGAATGGGCAGCAATTTTTCTTCACCTGCCTCGAAAGCATAAATGTTCTGTCCTCCAAAAATTTTCCATCCATCAGGAAGGGCAAAGTCAAGGCTGAAGGTTCCCGCTTCGTTTAAATTGTTTTTAACGAAGATGTTGGTTCCTACCAGCTGTGCCTTTTCGGCAATGAGATCTTTTTCAGAAAATCGAATGCTGTATTTGTCTTTCGGTTTATTGGCTTCAGCTTCTTCTGCAGGGATTGCACTTGACGAAGGTTCTAGAGTTGAGTCAACCGCTATTTCCGTTGGGAAGTCAATAAGACTATCAGATGCTAATGAGTCAGGTTCTACTACTTGAGCTTGAACCCGCACTAGTCCGAAAAAGCTGGCTAAGAGGAGAAAGAGAAGAGCTTGTATGGAGTGAATCCGGAACACTTGGGTCTAGTTCTGCTCTTGGAGGTGAAATTTTAAATTACACTGATATACACCCGGTTTGAAATCGAGACTTGGTCGAACACGAACATCGATTCTAAAGCTGAACTCTGTGTAATTGGAGAGATAGTTTCCCGGACCATTTACGTTTGCCGCGCAGGCTCCTGCATTTACTCGCGGAAGAAGATCGGCAATGATGTCTTGGATGTCGCCATGATCTGAAAAGTAGCTCGCAAAAGCACCGTCAATCGGGGAAGTTGCACATTGGTTAGTGACCCGGACTTCCAATATATCTAAGGTTGGAGGGTCAACAGGACCCAAGCCATATTGGGTGAGTGTTTCCCAATCGGTAGAAGCAGTTCCGCCTCCAGGGTTGTTTCCAATTTCCATATTCAGGAACCAACGACAAAGTGGGTCTGCTGGAGCTTGATCGTCGACACGAATCCGCAGATTAGCAACGCCGTACACGGTGACACCTGCGTCGTATTCCTGAAATGAATCAAATTTTAAGTTGAGTTGAACCGGGTCTGAGGGCTCAAACGCGACAAGGGCGCAATGAATCTGAGCACTACCAAATAGGGGTGCACAAAATACAAGTAAGAGAAGGCGAAAGTGCATGTTGGAAAGACTTTCTCTAAGGGTTCAAACCAAATGTAAATAAGTTAGAGCGGTATGCGCTCAGAAGCAACAAAAGGGGGCTGAAGGCCCCCTCTGTTAGCTAAATTTTTTGATTAGACCTATTGGTCCTCAAGAATGATGTACTGAACATACATACTGTATACACCTGGCTGAGCGTAAGAACCAGCACCGTTTGCAGTAACTAGATCTTCAGCGGTTGCCGCGTCAGCGTCAAAAGCATTTGGGAAGACCGCTGGCAATCCTGGAAGGATGCGATAGTCAATAGCATAGTAGTAATCAGAAGTTGTTCCTGTTGAGGTTAAATAAGAACCGCCAGGAAGAAAATCATCACCAGCTACACCAGTAACTCCTGCGTGACCACCAATGTACTTGTCGTTGGTGGTAGGAGGTGTGTTAGTACCACCATTTACATAAAGAGAGTTAGAGCCATCTTCAGAACCAATAGTACGAAAAGCCGTGTTATAGTCAGAAAATGCACCTGCAGCAGCTCCGTCGCCGTTGTTTGCTTGGCTCTGGCGAAGTTCTACCAATGAAAGTGGAAGGTCATCAATGGCACCTGTTGCACCACCACCGCTATAGGTAATGATTTGATCCCAGAACTCAGGACCGTTGGTTCCGTTAGAGCGACCTACTGCATACATATCCCAACTTACCGTTGAGCTTACTTTCAAAATCGTTGCAGCGTACTTCGTGATACCAGCGTAATAGTCGCCGATGTCGTCAAAAGTGAAATCTAATTGTGAAGGAGTAGTCATATCCAATTGAAGAATTGGCTGAAGATCCATTGTGATGGTTACATCCTTTTCGTCGATGAGCTGCGCTTGAACGCTTCCAACTGCAAAGAGGACAATGAAAAGGCTTGAGGCTATTATTTTTTTCATAATTGTTTAGAGTTAGTTGATCGGTTTAGGTAAAATTAATGTTTGGTTTTAGTTCAACGTCAAGTATTTCAGGTGGTTTCGTGTCAAATGCGATATTTTTCGATGAAATGGTATTTAATATTCAAATTCAAGTTCTGCCGTCAGAATTTCTTCTTGACTTCCATAATCGACTACACCAATGGCATTGTAAACTGCTTCAGGCAAATCTATGGGCAGGATAAACTTAAACTCTCGGCGCAGCCCAGGAACAATGGTGAAGTTCTTCAGAGGCAGTTTCGTGCTTTCACCTGTTTTCATATTGACAAGTTCAACACGTGTCTGGCAAGAAGAAATTCCATCTCCACGATTCTCAACGTCGAGCTGGATGAAGTTTTTATCGGGACGACTCAAAATTTTAAAATCTAAGATTTCAACTGCGTTCACGGTCGCATTAGGTGGGTTTTGGTAGATGTATACGCCAAAAGCAAAAGAAGGATAGATACCAAAGGCCACTTTGTTCCCTGTTTCTCCTTGGTCAAGTTTACCCCGCTCAACTGCTTGCTCAATCATCAGAATAGCCCAATTTGCTCTGTTCGCTGCAGGGTCATCTTGTGGAATACTAATAGTAACTGTTACGTCTCTTTTTTCTCCAGCAGCCAATTCAATGAAGCTGGGAGTGACAGACATATACCG
>CAXAIH010000145.1:0-5658 GCA_963968755.1 uncultured Flavobacteriales bacterium | reverse complement strand
TCGATGGACCGGAAGAATGTTTGGCGGAATGCCCGCGGATCAAATATGGTCTGTGTTCCCTTCGAACTTTTTCGGCTATGTTCTGAACGGAGTTCGATCGGTATTCCCGCGCCCCGTCAACCTGCTGTTTTTCTACCTCGTAGGAATGTACATCCTGCTCATTGTCATTGGCTGCAACTCCTGGCTTGCGGTCTTGGGCTCCGTCGCCTTTGCCTTTTCTACCTACAACTTCACCATCATAGAAGCTGGACACCTTGCAAAGGTCAAGGCACTAGCTTTCACGCCGGCCATCTTCGCTGGAGCCTATCTGGCTTTTCGAAAAAAATACTTTGAGGGGTTGTTGCTCATGGCCATTTTTCTCGGACTTCAGATTAGGTCAAACCACTTTCAAATCACCTATTACACAGCCATGCTTCTTGTGATTTGGGGAATCTTCGAACTCGTTCGAGCCATCAAGGAAAAAACAATTCCTGCCCTTTCCAAATCGGTTGGTGTACTTGCTATTGGAGCACTTCTCGGAATTATCCCGAACCTCTCCTTGCTCTGGCCTACCTACGAATATTCAGAGGGTACCATAAGAGGGGCGCAAGAACTGAAAGACAAAAAAATCGACGGTGATGGCCTCGACAAAGACTACGCTTTGCGCTGGTCGTACGGCATGGCTGAAAGCTGGCAAATGCTGATTCCAAGGTTTAGTGGTGGAGCTTCCACAGAAGCTTTGGATGACAAGTCGGCCACCTTCGCCGCCTTAACTGACTTAGGCGTTGCAAAACGACAAGCCAATCAGTTTGTTGAGCGCATGCCCACCTATTGGGGGCCCCAACCCTTCACGAGCGGACCCGCTTACTTTGGTGCTATCCTCATTCTTTTGGCAGCATTCAGCTTATTCCTTTCTCGCTCCATAACGAAGTGGTGGTTGGTTGCTGGAACACTATTCTGCATTTTACTTTCCCTTGGCAAGAACCTGCAATGGTTCTACGACATCTTCTGGAACGTGCTGCCGATGTTCAATAAGTTCAGAACACCAACAATGGTGCTTGCGGTTGGTAACATCTGCCTGATTTGGCTAGCCGCCTTGGGCTTGAAAGAAGTAGTAAACGAAAAGCTTAGTTGGACTAAGCTCAAGCAACCACTGATTCGGAGTGTCGCCCTCGTGGGTGGATTGTGTTTGCTCTTTGGACTCTTAGGCCCTTCCCTCTTCGACTTCAGTGGAGGCGGTGATGCCCAGTTTGAGCAGCAGCTTCTTCAAATGACTGGGAACAATCAGAATTTCGCCAACTCTGTAATGGATGGCTTGCAAGAAGATCGAATGAGTTTGATGCGCTCAGACTCTCTCAGGTCACTGGCCTTTGTGCTTTTAGGCGGCTTAGCGATGTTGCTCATGTTCATGAATAAAATCAAAAGCGAATTGGCCCTGGGAGCCTTAACCGCACTTTTGCTCATCGACCTTTGGACCATCGACAAGAATTACCTCAACAATGCTGATTTCGTTCGTCAAGCGAACAAAGAAGCAATGTATCGACCGAATGCTGCAGATGCTCAAATTCTAAAAGATCAAGACCCGCATTTCAGGGTACTGAACCTCAACGTAAGCACATTCAACGATGCAATCCCTTCATATCACTACAAGACGGTGGGTGGTTATCACGCTGCTAAGTTGAAGCGCTATCAAGATTTGATCGAGCGCAACATCAATCCAGAAATGCAGCGCTTAAATGGTGGCTTTCAAGGCACGCCGGTGTTAAACATGTTGAACACAAAATATGTGGTGACCAAAAATACCGCTGAGGGAGTTGTAATGAACCCATTGGCTTTGGGAACCTCATGGTTCGTGGAGGAAATTGATTGGGCCGAAGACCCAGATGATGAAATCAACAAACTGCAAGCCTTTGACCCAAACAATACAGTGATTATCGACAAGCGTTTCACCAGCTACTTTGAAGGAAAAGATTGGTATGCCAGTAAAAAAGGCGCCCTGAGTTTTGTGTCCTACAAACCCGATGAGCTAGTGTACTCGAGCACCAGCGAGCGAGCTGCCTTTGGTGTTTTCTCAGAAGTGTTTTACCGAGGGAACAAAAACTGGAAGGCTTACATCGACGGTCAAGAAGCTGAATTTATTCGTGTGAATTACGTGCTTCGCGGCATGCACATTCCAGCGGGCGAACATGAGATTGTGTTCAAGTACAGACCAGCGGCATACTACAGTGGCGAGAACATTTCTCTTGCGGGAAGCCTTGTGTTGAGTCTTCTTGTACTGTCCTATTCCTTCAAGAGTAAAATTCCCTTCTTGAAAAAGGAGGTGAAGGAAGAAAGCGAAAATGCAGACACGGAATAATGTCTCTAATACTTTGGTGAGCTGAACATCGCTCTAAGTACGATCCAGATGTGATTCCAAAGAGTGGGAATCAAGCCGTAATGGATTCTCAAAATATCGAAACGATCCATCAAGGACTTCCGATGGTTCTTCTTAGAGAAACCTCCCATTAAATACCTACTCAAGATTTGCCCCGAATTGTGATTTTGCTTGCTTCGTTTTAGAGCTTTGATCACCCAATCAATATCAGCGGAGAAAGGATGATCCAAAATGTATTCTTGCGCAATGGAGGTTCTCACTAATATGCTCTGATGACAAACTACCATTCCTCTCTGAAGGCTTTTCCAATTTAATTCGTTCGGCAGCTTCTGGGTGGTGATTTCAGAACGCAAACCCACCTCAACCCTCGACTCATCGATCATCATCGTTTCGCCAAAAAGAATGTCGGGATCACCACTCAAACCATCCACCATTTTCTGGCAGGTGTTCTGGTCAAAAATCTCATCACCAGCATTCATGAACCAGACATAATCTCCTTTTGCCAAGGAAAGTCCTTTGTTCATTGCATCATACAAACCCTTGTCGGGCTCACTGACCCAATACGCTATCTGCTCGTCGTGTTCTTGAATATACGCTCTACACCCATCGGTTGAAGCGCCATCAACAATCACATACTCAATGCTCCTGTAGGTCTGCGACAACACATTTGGCAGGGTTATCTTGAGGTCTTCAAATCTGTTGTACACGATGGTAACTACAGACAAAATTGGACCGTCGGATTTTGGCACGGCCACTCCTCGGGTTCTATATCCGCCCTCTAGCCTTTCCACGCCGATTGAATTTCTCGGTAATAATCTAAATAGTGTTTGGCTACTTTCTCTTCTGTATACTCAGCCTCTACTTTAGGTCTGCAGGCTGCTTTGAGCTCAGGGTGATTGAGAATGTAATCGAGGCCTTTGGCTAGGTCAGAAGCATCTCCGAATTTTGCCAGGTAACCATTCGTCTTGTGTTCAATCATTTCAGGGATTCCCCCCACATCAAAAGCCAAGCACGGACAGCCAGAAGCCAGAGCCTCCATGATGGTATTCGGTAGATTATCTTGGACCGAAGGACTCACAAACAGATCACAAGCAGCGTACAGTTTTGCCATGTCGGATGAACTTACGACGCCTAATTTATGCTGCTCTATCCCAAGATCTGGAACATCTCCTTTTCCAAAAAGCACTAAGCAGTCTTTCTCATTCCCTTGACGACTCGAAAGGGCTTCGTAGAGAAAGGACATTCCCTTTCGTTCATCTTTTAAGTTAAATGCACCAAAGAGAATCAAACGCTTGTCCTGAGGCAATCCGAGTTCCTTCCTCAAGGCAGTCCGATCTCCAGCTTTGAATTTTTCTAAGTCGATAGGATTTGGGATGTTTCGAACATGCGCTTCACTCAACAAGCTACTCGACTCCGCCTCCGCTTTAAGCCATGCACTGCAAGTAGCGATATAAGGAGAGTTCGAATAGAGTTTTCTTTTTCGCTTCCACAATCGATGTGAAAGATCTCTTTTTCCTGGACGGTTAATCAGGTTGCTGTTCCCTGATTCCAACTCAAAACTTCTGTTTTCGCCGCTGTAATGCTCCCCGCCTGTAAAAGCCCACATATCGTGTAGGGTCCATACCATTGGCTTTGGTCCGTGCATCAATCTGCTGATGGTTTTCAATCCGATAAAGCCTTGGTTGACCCAATGCATATTCACTACGTCGCACCATCGGTATAGGTGATGTTGGGTGATGTTCTGCCCGGTATTCGCAATTGAAAATTGAAAGCGAACGCTCTTGTCTTTCTCGTATGGCAAGAAGCTCAGACGTTCGTACATCGCATTCCACAAATCCGACATCTGACCAAACACGCCTTCTTGAGCTTGAGCTACTTCTGAATCTTCGCTTTGCTTTTGCATCACGAGCATTTTCGCTTCAATATCTTTTTGTTTGTTCAGTGCCTTCACCAATCGTTTGCACGCAATTGCGGCACCACCCTTCTCTTCATAAGTACTGAGGAGAAGCACTTTCACAAGACGGACCTTAGAAGTTGTTCGTATTTCGAGAGCCGCTCACTTAGCTGATCTAATGGCAACTGGATGTGTTCAATACCTTTCAATTCAAGTTGCTCTGAGTTCCAGGTTTGGAGGTTCACATATCGTTTTGCGTAGGCCTCTCCCAAATCCCAATCTCTCAAGAAACCAGTTATTTTTCCCTTCCCTGGTTCGGTGTAATCCAGAATCAAATTTTTTCCATTCAAGGCCGTTTGAAAAACTACCGAATGGAACCGCATTCCTACACATGCCTGTGCTTGTTCGAATTTGAGGAAGGTTTGAAACAAGGAAAGTGGTTCGTTTTGAACTTCAATGTTTTCGATTTTCAAGTCGAAATTGAGCGCATTTAAAAACTTACGGTCATCGCCACCAATATGGAAGTAATGCATTGGTATCAGTTGCACCACTTGATCGCTTGCCAAATCGGCTAATAACTTGCTCAACTTCTGCTGCAAATCTGCCTGCCCTTGATGGCTATATTCCGCAGGGAACTCGCGCATGTTTACCGCAACATAATCTCCCTTCTCTTTGGTTCGCTCTGATTTCTGGTAGTCTTGAATGGCTTGCAAAGACGGATCTGGCAAGACTTCAATTCTGCTCAAAATCGAATTCTTGGTCCCCAATGATTTTAGGTAATCTCTGGATACCTCGTCTCTGAGAATTGGCAAGACTGCACGTTTCACGATTCTCTGAAGGGCGCCTTTGTGTCGCGTTTTGAACATTGGACCTACCCCACATCCAAGAAGTACGGAGGGTACCTTTTTCTTCTTTGCATAGCTGAAAGCGTAATCGACCATGAAAAGATCGTTGATATGCATCAGTGGGCCTCCACCCATGATGAGAACATCACTGTCTGAAATCGCTTTGTTGAGCTCCCCACTTTTTTTGGATTCGAAGATTTCAAAAGTGAAATCCTGAGCGCCGCTGAGGTGTTTGTAAAAGTCAAAATCTTCGGAAATGGTTCTCTTACTGAAGAAGGGGTATAAGCTTCCGAGTTTGATTTCAGCTTTTGAGTCAATCTTACTGAGAATGCTCAAAATTCCCGCGAGTATGGCACGGTCACCTAGGGTTTCAGTCCCATACCATCCGATGATGCATACTTTCATGAGAGGCGGGCTTTCAGGTAATATCCGATCCAATAAAAACGCTCGGAGAATGCATTTTTCACGAAAAACAGCAAATTCTTCAACTCAGGCTTTCCCTGATAGTCGTGGATGCATCCGTTGCACTTATTATCTAGAATACTCTTTCGATAATCTAGATTTTG
>CAXAIH010000144.1:0-5659 GCA_963968755.1 uncultured Flavobacteriales bacterium | reverse complement strand
TCTTCAACACCCTCTTTTGCCAACCAATTGATTTGAGTAGGCTTCAAAAGAATTTTGGAAGAAGGAGCAGACAACACATCAACTTTCACATTCGCAATACTTCGTTCCACAGAACCCGTAATGCTCATGTTGTTCGCATGCACGTCTTTTTTGGTAATATCACTAACCAAATAATCCATGTACTTCTGAGCAAGTCCAGAGTTGTCAGCGGCAAACTTACCAGGCAGGTCAGCTACATTATAGATACCCTTAGCACGCAGTTCAATGGTTTTACCTGAACTAGAGGCTAGCCCTAAATAGGCGTTGTCACCAAGAATAATTTTGTCCTTCGATTGAAGTTTCATCCCAGTCATCAAGGGAGTGAATTTATTGGGAGTGATTGATTTTTCTAAAGCATTTTCACCTTTGACCGCAAGTACCTTATAAGATACTGTTTGGGCAGTGAGTGAAATGAAGCTGAAAGCAAAGGCTCCGAGCAGAATCAGCTTTTTCATCTTATTATGTTTTAGTATGATTTCCAATTCAAAATTAAGAATTAAAGCCATGCTAATGTTCTGACATTCATCACATAAGCTGTAAGAGGTGGGTTATTTGCTAAACTTTAACGAATAAGTATCTTGCAGGGCCAAGAGTAAACGAATGATCAAAAGAATAAAAGACGCCTTCTGGGGCGCCGTTTTCATCTTCCTGATGGTCCTGTTTGTTAAGGCTTTACCTAACATAGATGCAATTGATCCTATTGCAGATGCACTGAGAGATTATAGGGAAACCTACATCGTATTCTCGAAGATGTTCGATGAGCAACCCATCGACACGAATATTCGACACGAATATTACCATCGTGAACTTTGCTCAAGTTGACCGTGCTGCGATTGGTCGCATGTTGGAAATCATCGGCAAATACAAACCTGCCGTAATCGGAATTGATGCTTTTTTCCGTGCAGAAAAAGGACCCATGCAGGATTTCCCACTCATGATGGGCATGTCGAAAATTGAGAACCTAGTTCTGGTGAGCGAACTAGATTCACCTGATACGAGGACGGATCACTTCAATCGAGTGAATAAATCCAATGCGATGTTTATGGATTATGCCAGCACCGGCTTTGCCAATTTGGTTACAGGGGAGGATGAGCATGCTGGTGGCTTTAGAACAGTGCACGAATTTATTCCTCGTAAAACCGTTCGAGATTCGCTTGAGCTAAACTTTACAGCAAAGATCGTTTCTTACTTCGATAGTTCCGCATTGGTTGACCTACTAGCCCGCGAAAAAGAAGAAGAAGTAATCAAATGGCGAGGGCCATACTCTAAGTTCTAAACCCTAGGTGTAGACAATGTGCTTAATGAACAGTTCGATGCTTCCGTCATTAAAGACAAAATTGTCCTCTTTGGCTACATCGGTGAATACGTAGGGGATGACGAATCTCATATTGATAAATTCTACACGCCTTTGAATGAGCGAATGGCTGGAAGGGCCTACTCAGATATGTATGGAATCACCGTTCACGCCAATGTAATTTCCATGATTTTGAACCGACAATACATCAATAGGCTTCCCGAATGGGCAGATTTCCTGATGTACGCTTTTGTCACTTTCTTAAACGTTCTACTGTTCTTATACATAGTTGAAAAGAGAAAGAATTGGTACGATGTGATTACCAAACCTTTCCAAATCATAGAATTGGTGTCGTTTTTGGCTGTTCCTGTTTGGGTTCTATACTATTGGAACTTTCAAGTCGATATATCAGATGTCCTAATTACGGTAGCCTTTGCTGGTGATATTACTGAGCTTTACGCAAGTACCATTAGAGGCTTTGCAGCGAAGCAAATCGAAAAAGCGAAGTCACTTATCCAAACTTAAGCGTGCATATCTCAAGAAGATGCGTAATTAGTAAGGAGAAAAGCACCTACTTTTGTTACCAATGGACAAAATCCTAAAGATTGTTACAGTCTGCTCAGTTCTTCTACTGCTCGTTTATTCTTGCGAGAAGTTTGATGCCCTGAAAGAAAATTGGCGACCTAGTTTGGCCGTGCCGCTGCTGTACACTTCAGTGGACGTGTACGACATATTGGCTAAGGCCAACAGAAACGATCTATTTGTCATTAATGAAAATACTGGTCTTCTTGCCCTCAGCTACAAAGGTGAATTGCTCTCCTCCTCACCATTGGATATAGTTCAACTGCCAGACCAAAGTGGATCCTTCACAATAAATTCACCTCTACCTGTTATGCCGATCTCTGGCACCATCTCAGAATCGACAACACAAACACAATCATTTCTCCCTTCGGGAACCGTTGAGCTAACCAAAATTATTTTCAGAAGCGGGAAGCTGGTTTACAGTCTTGGCTCTTCTTTCGGTGGGTCAGGTAGCGTTGATTTTAGCATCGTCGCACTTAGTAATAATGGGAGTATATTCCAGAGAACAGTGAGTCTTAATACTTTGGATACCCTTGATCTTGCTGGTTTTGAATTAGACCTTTCTAAAACCTCGCAAGGTTTTAATGAGTTCCAGATGAATATCACGGCCACCATTTCTGGAAGTGCTGGCGACCCTATACCGAGCCCTATGGCAACCTTCAGCGTTGACATGCGCGGTTTGGATTTTGAAGAATTATATGGTGACTTCAAAACTCAGACTGTAACATCGGATCAGGATTCCATTTTGATTAAGCTTTTTGGTCAACTTAAAGATGTTGGTCAAATTACCTTTCAGGATCCGAGCATTCACCTTTTTGCATCCAACAGCTTTGGCTTTCCTATTCAAATTTCATTCGATGATCTTTATACATCAAATGCCATTTCAGGAGATACCTTTCGGTTAAGCATAGATCCAAACTCTAGCACCTTCAACATCGACTATCCCTCCGCTTCAAGAATTGGCGATTCCGTTTCTTCTTCTATCACCTTTAACCGAAGCAACAGCTCTGTAGAGGAGATTGTAAGGCCCACGCCAAAATGGCTGGTAAGTAACGTTTCAGGCGTAATGAACCCAGACGGTGTTCCAGCACAAAACCACCTGCATCGAGACGCGGGTTTGAAAATCGAAACTGAATTGGAGCTCCCTTTAACAGGGCGCGTGTTTAACTACGGAATTAGAGATACTACAGAGTACAGCTTCTCGGAGAGCATCGATGACATTGACTCCATTCTAGTGCGCGCGAACATCATTAATGGCTTCCCCATCGACGCACAAGTTCAAGTGTATCTGACAGACGAAAACTTCAACATAACCGACTCCATCTTCCCAAGTATCGAAGAGAATCTAATTGCCTCTGGGACAATCAACTCAAAGGGCAGAGTGTCTCAACCAGCGATAAAGGTGACGGATGTTAAGTTACAGAAAGACCGTGTGCCAAATATCTTGAACGCCGCATACCTGATCACAGACATGAGATTGAGGACGTCCGACAACGGAGATGTGCTGGTGAAGATTTTTGATGATTATGAAATCAGCACGAAAATTGGTTTGAAGGTAGATGGTAAAGTACCCTTAGGAGACAGTGAAGGCGATTAAGCTCATACTCATCTTTATTGCCTTCCTTCCATCCGTGCTCAATGCTCAGATGGAGCATACGCTCTATGGCTTTAAAACGGTTCCTCAATCTTTAAAGCTCAACCCGGCTATGATGCCGTTGAGCAAGGTAAATGTCACTCTACTTCCTGCCCTATCTTCAGTTGGCATTGCCGCAAACTCCAGTGGACTCACCTTCAATCAGCTCGCAACAGATGATATCTCCGTTTTCGAAGAAGCCCTTTCGGATATGAAGGACAGAAACTTCTTGAACGTGAAAACGGACTTGGAACTTCTTCATCTCGGCCTGAAATTGGGAAAGAATTATGTGAGCGGTTCTGTTACTAGCCACACACGACTCGGAATGTCCTACCCGGGTGACCTGGCACGCCTCATTTGGGAAGGAAATGGTAAAAGCTTTCTTGGTGAACGTGCCAACATGGACAACTTAGCAATCAACTCGGGCTCCTATTTGGAGTATGGCGTAGGTATAGCCAGAACAGTTGGTAAATCACTCAATATTGGTGCCCGCGTAAAATATCTTTCTGGGCTATTTAACGTGCATACCCGCGAATCTCAATTGGGATTATATACGGATTCACTTTCTTTCGACCTTGTTCTCGATGGTGCTTTTGATTTGAGAACCTCCGGTCTTCCAAATTTAGACGACACCGGAAGCTTTTCCTTGAATCCGCAAGAACTTCTCTTTTCAAACAATAATGGACTTGGACTCGATGTTGGCTTGAGTTACGAAGGGTCAGAAGGCTTTAATGTATCCGCCTCGATCATCAACATTGGAAGAATTACCTGGAAGAACAATGTGAATGTTTACCAAAACCCTGACATCTCCTTCGAGTTTAGTGGAGTGCCCATCAACGACATTCTCGGTGGTGGAGACGACTCAGCAAGCACTTCTTCGTTTGAGTTATTGCAAGATAGCTTGTCTTCCATCTTCAGTGTTGGGCAGAGTAAAAACCCATATAGCACCTCTCTTCCTACCCAAGGCTTTATCAGTTTTTCTCAATCATTAATGGATCGTTTTGAAGTTGGCGTGTTAGGTACAGCAATCATTCAAGACAAGGCTATCAGAATGGGTGTTCGTGCCAACGGTTCCGTGTTCTTAGGAAAATGGCTAGGCTTCACGATGAACTATGGCATCTATGGTGGTTCCTTCGTGAATGTGGGTGCCGGTTTGAGTCTAGCTGCGGGTCCAGTGCAATTCTATGTAGTCTCTGACAACATTTTGGGCTTCATTCAACCCTTCGACAGCAAGAATGCGCATGCGCGCTTTGGCTTTAATCTCACCATAGGCAAGAACTACAGCAAAGCAAGATTGAAGGTAAGAGCCTAATCAGGGTCGCAATTTAATGCTCTGGCCTACTTCCAAAATACTTCCTTTCTCAAGGCTATTGTATTTCCTGAGCTTCTTAAGCTTCACGGCTTCTCTTTGACTGATGTCCCACAGACTTTCACCTGCCTTCACCTTATAAGTGCTTATCAGTGCCTTGTTACGCTTAGGCTGTAAATAAATTACGTCTCCTTTGTTGAATTCATGAGTGCCATCTATATCGTTGTAGGCCTTTACTTGCCACAGGCCAACATTCAATTGACGAGCCAATTGTGAAGCTCGAACCTTATGTGGACACAGAATATATCGAACA
The DNA here is from genome assembly GCA_963968755.1 of uncultured Flavobacteriales bacterium. Taxonomy (GTDB): domain Bacteria; phylum Bacteroidota; class Bacteroidia; order Flavobacteriales_G; family Salibacteraceae; genus UBA4419. The sequence goes on along the minus strand of CAXAIH010000144.1, from coordinate 489 downwards.
CGGTTCGGGCTGAGCCTTTCTCTAACGACAACTTGATTTCCCTTTGGTGGACGTGTGCTTGGCAAAACCGACTCCTTTGGCTCGTCCACAGCAACTTCTGCAGGCACCTGTTCTTCCTTTGGAGGTTTTCTCTTGAACTTCGGATCATCGTATTGCTGCAGATTGTTGTCTTCAATAATCTTGATGAGCAGATCAGGGTATTTCGGGTCTGTGGCGTAACCGGCTTTTTTTAAGCCTTTCGCCCAGGACTTATAGTCTGTCGATTTATACTCATAGAGAAATTTGTACCGATTCGATTGCAAGAATTTAGAGTGATCTCGAAAGGATTCCCATGCGCTTGAATAAACCCGAAAGCATTCATTCTTGGCATCATCGTCCTTATAGATGCGCTTCCCCTCCCAAGAAGAATGACACTTAATTCCAAAATGATTGTTTGCTTTTGTGGCGAGCATACTGTTTCCGTTGCTGCTTTCAAGTAAGCCTTGAGCC
>CAXAIH010000143.1:0-5723 GCA_963968755.1 uncultured Flavobacteriales bacterium | reverse complement strand
CCCCTAAGGCAATATCTTGAATCCCCATTCCTGGAAGGGCTGTTCGATCTGTAAGATTTTCCCATACGAGGCCATCAAGCGTCTTGAATAGCCCGCCTGAATTGGAACCTGCGTAGATTTCTTTTCCGTTTCGACTTTCAATCGAAACAATGATCCCTTGGTAGTTCTGCTTCCCTTTGAAAACACCAACTGGGCCTATGGCTTTCCAGTTCGATTTAGAGTCATTGCAAAGATTTTTCGTCTGAGAAAAAGACAGAAATGGAGTTAGGACTATGTAGAGAAGCAGGACTTTTTTCACCGTACAAAGTTAAGCTACCCTATTGGTATGTTAGCTTAAAGCTTCGTTGTCCTTTTTCATGCACTAAGTGCAAGAGATAAATTGCTTTTGGGAGTTCAAGTTCGGTTTGAAAGCTAGTCCCCATGAGTTCATTGTGTTCAAACATGAGTTTGCCCTGCATGTCCATAAGTCGCACTGATCTCAATTCGATCTTGTCTGAGTGGATTTTCAGCGAACCTTCAATTAAGGCGGCTTTGATGTTCGATATTTCCGTTTTCTCGAGACCACTACTTGTGCCTTCTTCTGCCTGAATGTGTATGCTCTAACTAAAGTCGCCCACACAGCCATTTTCTTGACTCACAAGTTGAACTATGTATATACCGGTGTCAGCATAGGCGTGCTCTGGATTAAATGTATTTGACATAGTAACATCTCCAAAGTCCCAATCAATGGAACTTGCCCCCTTGCTCAGATTGGTAAATTGAACTGCTCCTTTGCTTATGTTTTGGGTGTCAGGACTTTCAAATTGCGCTTGTACTTCGCTAGGTTCAAACAGCTCAACCATCAACTCTTCTTGTGAGCAAAGCGCACCATCCCTTTCGATTCTTATGGTGTAAATCTGTGCTGAGAGAGAGTCGAATTCAAAGGGATTCTGGACAGCGCTGTGTTGTTCGAGGATGGCTTGGTCCGCATCAAGAAGTGAGACATTGTAGGTGTTCACAGGGTCTAATTGCAATTCAATTTCACCATCATGACTTTCGAAACAGCTCTTGTTTAGTCAGATACATGCAAGATAAACCTTGGACTGTGGTAGGAAGTGTCTAGAAGGAACTGATAGGTGCTATTAAGGCTTAGGTCAACCAGGCCATCAAGAACCAAATCTTCTAGGATTAGACAAACTTGTTCTTTTAGCACTCCTGAAAAGTCGAGACTAAAATTACCTGGAAGTGGACTGTATGCCCCGAGGCGGAAGTATTGGTAACCGAGGCTTGGTGGAACAGTGTTTACTTGGGTTTCTAGGGTGTTTTCCGCAAAGCTGATCGCCAGGTTAGGCAATGGCCAAGGGTTGTATAGTTTGTAGGCATCGTAATCGTTGCCAAAACGAACACTGGCATTGTCGTTCCAGTCAATTGCTCCAACGTTAAAGTGATTGTTACTAAAGTTGGTCAAATTGATCCTAAGTCGATTTGATGCTCACGAGCCTTTTGGAAACTTGCATTTGTGTTGGTCTTATCGTTTTCTTGAAAGGTGATGGTATTCGTTCCATTCGTGACCCGAACAAAGAAGGCTTGATAAGATGCAATCAAGTTGGCTTGTGGAAGAAGGTTCGGTGAGATGTATCCCCCAGCTGTTTCGATATACATATGCAATTGCAGCAACGTTCGACCCAGTTACAGCACTCCAATCGACGGATGAAGGGTAGGGGTTTCCAATCACATGCCATCCGAGCGCATTCGAATAAGTGAGGCTCGAAAGACTTATATCGCCACTATTCACATACCCACGAATTCGAAAAAGTGCTAGCCTGCAGAAAACTGTCGAGAATCGACAGCAGAACCGATCATTTCTTCACATGATTGAGCAATACTTGCCGGGTCAAACTTGCACAGCTTATGAAGCTCCATCTGACTTCCATGTTCAATCACTTCGTCAGGAATCCCTAGACGTTTCACTTGTGCTTGGTATCCATGGTCCACCATAAACTCTAGGACAGCTGAACCCATACCTCCAACAACACATCCGTCTTCTACGGTTACCACCTTGTCGAACTTGGTAAACACTTCGTGAAGTAATATTTCGTCGAGAGGTTTAATGAAGCGCAAATCATAATGAGCGGCCGAGATGCCTTTCTCGTCTAACATCTTAGCAGCTTCCGTAGCATAGTTTCCAATATGCCCGACAGTCAGAATTGCAACATCGTTTCCATTGATCATTCTTCGACCCGTTCCGATTTTGACCTTCTTCATGGGTGTTTTCCAATTCGTCAGAACACCTTGACCACGTGGATATCGAATCGAAATTGGAGCATTTGTCTCATCCAATTGAGCTGTGAACATCAAGTTTCGAAGTTCTGCCTCGTCCATTGGAGCGCTAACCACCATGTTTGGAATGGAACGCATGTAGGCTATGTCATAGGCACCATGGTGCGTCGGACCATCTGCTCCAGCAAATCCCGCACGATCTAAGCAGAAAATGACAGGCAAATTTTGGATGGCTACATCGTGCACTACTTGATCGTAAGCACGCTGCATAAAGGAGCTGTAGATGTTACAAAAGGGTTTAAGTCCTTGGGTAGCTAAACCTGCTGAGAAGGTAACTGCATGCTGCTCTGCGATGCCCACATCGAAGGCTCGGTCAGGCATGGCCTCCATCATATACTTCAGACTACTACCCGTTGGCATAGCTGGAGTTACACCCATGATCTTTTCGTTCTTTTCCGCAAGCTCCACAATCGTGTGCCCAAAAACGTCTTGATATTTTGGTGGTTGGGGGTTTTGTGGTATAACCTTTACGATTTCACCAGTTTCTTTGTTGAATACACCTGGGGCGTGCCATTTGGTGGTATCACCTTCTTCCGCTGGCTGGTATCCTTTTCCCTTAACCGTAACACAGTGCAGAATCTTAGGACCTGGTATGTCCTTCAAATCTTTCATGACCTTCACCAAGTGGTTCACATCATGTCCGTCAATTGGACCGAAGTAGCGAAAGTTCAGTGACTCGAAATAGTTAGAATGCTTTAACAAGCTGCTCTTTACGGCATTTTCCACCTTGGAAACCAGCTCTTGAGCATTTGGACCAAATTTGGAAATCTTACCGAGCAAGTGCCACACTTCATCACGCATCTTATTATAGGTATGAGATGTGGTGATATCGGTGAGATATTCTTTCAGAGCCCCAACATTCGGGTCGATAGACATGCAGTTGTCGTTCAAAATAACTAAGAGGTTTGAATTCTCAACTCCCGCATGATTTAATCCTTCAAAGGCCATACCTGCAGTCATGGCTCCATCACCAATAACAGCGATGTGCTGGCGATCGTCTTTCTTGAAGTGGTTGGCAACAGCCATTCCAAGTGCAGCGGATATGGAGGTGGAGGAATGCCCAACACCAAAGGTATCGTATTCACTCTCGTTTCTTTTTGGAAAACCACTGATTCCCTTATACTTTCTATTTGTGTGGAATACTTCTCGACGATCCGTCAAGATTTTATGTCCGTATGCCTGGTGCCCAACATCCCATACAATTTGATCTACAGGAGTATTAAAAACGTAATGAAGTGCAACCGTAAGCTCTACTACGCCTAAACTGGCTCCGAAATGACCGCCTTTCTGGGATACGATGTCAACTATAAAATCTCGAAGTTCGTCGCTGACCTGCGATAGTTGGTCCTCCCTCAGCTTGCGGAGATGCTCGGGAATTTCAATCTTGGAGAGCAGTTCTCCCGTTTGTAGGTCCATTGTAGTGATTTTTTCTAAGGAACAAAATTATGGATTTAATGTTCGGCCGTCCTAGGGCCATCAGCTTATTCTACGGAAGCCTTGTTCAAAACCCTAGCTAGCATACGTTCAAAATCTTGAATGTATTGCTCGTACACCTCACCTGTGCCAGGACCGTTGAACCCAGTATGAACAGAGACGATCTCGAATTTCCGGTTTAGAAGGATGCTCGTCGGAAAAGAAATGATGGTATCCACTTGAGCAAAGTGTGCATTTGCTAGGTCCTTATCCGCTTTTCCTGCATGAAATACAGGGTAGCTTATATTCAAGTCATTTACCATTTTGTCAATAGCTTGTCTCGAACGTTTTTTGTCGTCATAACGCTCATAGGAAAAGCCGACAAGCTGAAGTCCACTCGAAGCATACTCTTCTTGAAGTTTTTGAAAGTACCTACTTTCATCCATACAATTTGGACACCAGCTCCCCAAAATTTGAATCAGATAGACCTTGCCTTCTTCTTTGAACGAATTGAAATCAAAGGCATCTGAAACACTATCGCCAAGAGTCAAATTGAAAGGCATTGAATCTGTGGCCCTACTTATGTCATCTATTGATCGAAGCTGAAAATTTGGATCCCGAAGCGCTCTCCATTTCTCTGACCAATGTTTTCCTGAATGAAACGAACCATAAAGTCGCCAACCTTTCGACATTACCGCTTTGAACAGGAAGGCATGCGCTCCGTCGAAACAGGATAGATAAAGCGTCTCATCGATGAGCTGACCATCTAAATATCTAAAATCGCCCATTTCAGTTTGGAACGTACCTTGTACCCGACCTGAGCTGTCTTGCTCAAAAACCCCCAAGGCTAAGCTTTCGTTTTCTGTTTTAGGACTGAATTTCACTTTCCATGATCCCCAGAAGTTTTTTTCGCTGAAGCTCATTTCAGATCTGAAACGGGTACCATCCCATGGAAATGCTTTGAAGGGAATTCGATAATCCCCGCGACTTGGATCTTTCCAATAGCCTTCAAGAAAACCATCTGTTTCTGTGAGCATAAAGTAGGATTCACATACGGGCATCTGTATCCGAATGCTGTCTCCTAAAAATTCGATGCTGTCAACTTGAATGCGTTCGTCGGCATTGATGATTTCCCATTGCTCCTGAACAGAGTCTATTGTTCTTAGCACAAATTGAAAGGGCAATTCTATTCCTTCGTCTTCATCTAAAAGTAGAATGGCGAGATAAGGACGTTCCTCGATCGTCGCTTTTTTGTTGGGCAGAGGTGAGCAGGATGCTAGGCACCAAAACAAAAAAACCTGAAGACTTAGTAATCCACAGGTTTTCAAACGACTTTTTATTGTCGGTTTTATCTTAATCGCTCGCGAGTTGAGTAGTTCAACTTTAAGGCATTCACCTTTCTAAGCTCTTGCTTTACATCGGTAACGATTCCCATTTCGGTTTCCATATCCACTTTCATGGAAGTGGTCAATTTTGGAATCAAAGCTTCGTCTACCTCGGATCTTTTGGTTTCGATGTACGGTCTGATTTCGTCTACACTGGCGAAGGCATCGTTTAATTGAATTCTCGGAGTAGTTCCGAATTTTTTCTCGTCAACCGGTGCACCGATGTAGATGTAGCTCACAAGTGATTTGTTCTCCAATTTTTTCACTTCACTCGCCTCAGGAGAGGACAGTTTTACCTTGAGGTCTACTTCTCGCATTACTGTTGTAACCATAAAGAAGAATAGCAGCATGAAGACGATATCGGGCAAAGAAGCCGTAGAGATCGCTGGAGTTTCTTTCTCTTTTTTGCTTTTAAACTTGCTCATTATTTTCCTACGTCTTTAGGTTCTGCCTCAGAGATGCGCTGAGGATAAATCTTTTTGATTGACTTATAACGCTTGTTAGCCAACTCGTCATCCTTGGCTTTATCAACCAATTCTTGATAATTGACGGCAAACTTCGACATTGCAAGCTCTTCGCGAAGTTCGTTGTAAGCCTGGGCTAAAC
>CAXAIH010000142.1:0-5765 GCA_963968755.1 uncultured Flavobacteriales bacterium | reverse complement strand
TCGGTGAATGATTGAGCAATTTCTTCTGGGCTAAGCTTTGCCAATTTCATCAATTCTTGATCGAGAATATAGGCGAGACGTACTTCAATTTCTTCTTTTAGATACCCACCGTCGATGGTTCCTAGGTCGAGGTGAATGCGATGAATTAGCCACTGGGCATCTCCCCTGTCATAGCGATCAAAATAGATCTCGATTATTTCTTCAATGCGCTTCTGCAACCGACGTTCCTGATCCAATCGAATGTTACCATCAATTTCAAGTCTCAGACTATCGATCTCGTGCTCGGCGCTCATATCAACACATCTAGCTAACGGAAAAGAAATACTGACCCGCTCCGATCTTCTTCTTTCTCATCGTGCAGTATAAGCTCATAGGTGTATTCCCCAGGAGGAAGAAGGCTACCTTCAAGCTCACCTTCCCAAGGCTTTTCGTAACCAATAGACTCATACACAAGTTTCTTGGAGGAATCGAAAATTCGCAAGTCAGCCTTTGGAAAGAGCTCTATGTTTTTGATCTCCCAGTAATCATTTATCCCATCGCCATTTGGAGTAAAGGCCGTTGGTATTATCAATCGACCATCCTGACTAAATTCATTTTCAATATGACCCGGCTCATTTAGCCACATGATGCATTCTTCAACCGAATCGAACAGATGATCCTCGTGAACCATATTAGGAATAATCTCAAAACCTTTCAGCAATTTTAGGCTGTGCGCACTCAATTCACTGAAACACACATTCACGCCTTTTTCTTGAAGAAACTGAATCACCTCAATGAAAGTTCTAACACCCGAATGGTCCATGTAAGGCACGGAAGACAGATTAAAAACAACCACCTCCACATCGCTTGAAATTCCGCGCATCGACATGAGAAACCTCGAGGAAAAACCAAAGAAAACTGGGCCACGAATGTTCTTCACAAGAACGCGTTTCTCAAAACCTTCGGAGTCTTTGAAACTTGCGATGACCTGATCAATGATTCGATCGACTTTCGTTTTGGCGGTATCGGTCTCGACTACATCCGCCATCTTCTTCATAAAATAAAATGAGGCGAATATTAAGCCTATCATTACTGCGTAGAGCAAGTTCCACAGCACAGTTAGAACCAAAACGGTGAGCATCACGAAATTGTCGGCTTTTGGGATTCGCGACATGGCTCGGATGGTCTTCTTGTCGATGAGAACAATTCCTATGTACACGAGTATTCCACCCAAAACTGCATGTGGAATTTCGGCAGCAACAGGGCCTCCGAAGAGCAGAATGATTAGGAGAAACAAGGAACTTACAATTCCCGAAAGCTTATTCCTACCGCCCGATTGAATGTTCGCTACGGTGCAGGCAGTAGCGCCACTTCCAGGAAAGCCTCCAAACAGGGATGCCACAAAATTTCCGAGTCCTTGTCCGAGCAATTCGCGGTTGCTGTTGTGAACTGTTTGAGTCATTTTATCAGCAACAACTGAAGTTAGAAGTGTATTTATTGAACCCAATAGTGCCAGAGAGAAGCCGGCCAGAATTACTCTAAAAATAATGTCGGAGGAATAATGTGCCGCAGTAAAAGCAGTATCGAGGTGCGGGAAGCTCATTTCTACCATACCGAGCTTTTTGATTCCCATGGGAAGGAAATATGCAAGAACAGAGACAAAGATTAGGGCTGCTAAGCTGCTTGGAATTCGCTTGCTCAGCTTAGGGAATAGATAGATAATGGCGATGGTCAAACTAGATATCAAAACGCTTGGCCAGTGCGCATTTGCAACAAAATAATTGAGATGAGCTAGTATTTGGGGCACGCTTTTATATGGTGCATCGTAAACTCCAAAGATGTCTTTGGCTTGAAGCACTATGATGATGATTCCAATTCCGCTCATAAAGCCGCTCACAACGGTATAGGGCACGTAGCGAATATTTGAACCCAGTTTTAGGAGCGCTAGAATTACTTGTAGGATTCCAGTTAGTGCAAAAATGACAACTAGAATGGGTAAAGCCTGTTTTAGGCTTCCCGCCAATTGAACCTCTTGTGCTACTATAAAAGCTACTACTACCGTCATAGCTCCTGTAGGACAACTAATCTGGGTATTCGTTCCTCCGAAAATGGAAGCTATGAAACCAAGAAGCACCGCTGAAAACATTCCTGCTAAAGGCCCTAGTCCAGTGGCGACTCCATAGGCCAAAGCAACAGGAAGGGTAACAATTCCTGCAGAGAAACCTCCTAATATATCATTCTTGATTTCTGATTTTACAATGAATGCCACTAGAGAAAATTAAATCGCTTTTAGGCGGTAGTTTAGGTTTACGAAAATCATACGTCCTTCCGCCTTCTGTCTTTTGATGCGGGAAATGACTGAAGGCAGAAAATACCCTGCACCAAATAGATTGAAGGTAGAAAGTCCACAACTAAATCGTGGCCAATGAAGTTTAACCCGAGCATTCACAACTGAAACTGGTGAAATCCGCTGTTCTATGTAATTGGCATACGAACTCAACAGGCCATCCTCATCAACGTAATAAGGCGTATTGATGCGCGTTCTACCAATCCACTGCAGGTCGCTACCAAAGGTAACCTTGGTCGGATTGTTTCCATTGGAGGTCTTGCTCTTATCCTTCTTACCTATGGTGCTTCCGTAAAAACCAAGTGTGAATTTATTTGATGGAAAATTCAATAGAACATCCGGGCTTTCATATTGGCCTGCTTGGAATGCATCAAGGAAATTGAGTTCGACGGAATCTTTAAAATTTTGTTGCTTGGCAAAGGAGTAATTCGTGAAGGCACTCAATTTCCATTTTTCAAAACTTCTCTTATACCAAAGCTCAGCCTCGAAACCAGAATTACGTAGGGTAGTTTTATCGTTTATATATTTGTTACCGACCCGTTGAATGTAATTATCGATTTTGTTCACATATGTCTGAACACTGTATGAAAAGTATTTGTTGACGTTTCCGCTCATGACAAACTCGCCACTTTCTATGTTTTGAACATCCAAATCTGCTGAGCCTATAAACTCACTGATTCCGCCCTTCCGGTATAAAAATGGCGGTGGTAAAAAAGCCGAATTATATATAACCTTAAATTTAAAGCGATCCTTGTCTTTGCGTCCACCTGGATTGAGCACCAAGGCAAAACGTGGTGAGTATTCCTCTCCCCACTTAAACTCGTTGAATCGAGAGTATTCGCTGTGATAGTTCAAGCGCACTCCTGCTGTTGCAACCAGTACATCCGTGACTATATGCTGTTCCGTTTGCATGTAGAAGGCACCTATGTGTTCGAGTCGATCGTCACCTGGTGCACTGAAGTGATCATCGATGCTGCTCAAGACCATAAGTGAATCTTGCTCAGTGTAATACTGGTAGTTCCAATGGTTCACAAAACCTTCCAAGCCAACTAAAACATGACTTTTCCTAGTTCCTTGCTTCGCAAACAGACTATCCGAGGAAAATTCCAAATTCAAGGTTCCGCGAAATTCATCACCAACCAATCTTGAATTGCCTTGAATTCCAAAGGAGTTGACAGTGCTATAAAAATCCTTCTTAAAGTGATCTCCGCTGACTTTAAGCCTTAAATCTCCTAAGCTTGAAAGATCTCTTCCTGAAAACACATCGTATTCCAATTGCACAAACTCTCGCCTATCCCTCCTCCTTCTTTGATTCTGTGCGATTTCTCGATCTTGTTGTTCCCAGGTATTAAAACTGGATGGTCTGGCGTACAACAATGCACTCGACTGCGCATTTGCGGTAATTTGAAGTGATTCTCTATGGTAATTCATCAAGAGGTTGTAGCTTGGAGCGTATGCATTCACATATTCACGACCATTGACATCAGCAAGTCGAAGGAGGTTGGTATCGGCCAGATCGGGTAAAACAACCTTGTCTTGCAATTCGGAATAGTCTTTCTCACTTCCACCAGAGCTGAAATACGAGCCGGAAAAATAGATCCCTTCGGTATTATTCAACTTCCTACCATACTCATAATGAAGCTTATAAGTGTTATAAATGCTTTTCATATTCTCAAGAGAATTACCATTTCCCACATCCATATTTACACGATTGATATTCTGAAAACGACCGTTTTTCGTAATAACATTTACCACACCACTAAAGGCACTTCCTCCATATATGGCCGATCCTGGGCCTCTAACCAATTCAACTTGTTCAATATAATCTAGGCTAATCCAATCTGGGGCAGCGGTATTTGTGAGGTGGTCATTTAATCTATGTCCGTTGATTAAAAAGAGTACATCCTGAAGTGTGGTGCTTGAAGATCCACGCGTTCCAATCAGGCGCTCATTGTTGTCAGATATTTCAGCAAAGCCGGGTGTAAGGCGAATGAGGTCTAAAAGGTTTCGAGCTCCCAATTGCTCTATGTCGGATTTCGTGTATACGGTGACTGTAGAGGGAATTAGATCGATATTTTGTTGATGTTTATTTAAGTAGACAAATTGCTCGCTTTGAGAGCGAACGTAATTGTTGATATACTCTTCAAGTTGCGGTGAGCACTCCTTTAGACTTGCAGCACTAAAGTATGGGTCTAACTGGTAGTAATGACCGACATATTTGTCCAAGGACTCCCAATCTTCAACGATGTAACTGAGTCGTATCCCCCAATCTAAGATGAGTGCTTGGCTGTTGAGATCAAGAGCCATGAAACGATCTTGATAAATCTTCTTGAAAATACCAAAGGCTTGCTCATATTGTTCATTCTCGTAAAGCTCTTCAACTTCAGGAAGTTCAGTCAAAAGAATATCCTGAGACTGAGCCCCGGAGAATGAGAGCACAAAAATTGCGCACACAAACAGGTTTCGTAATGAGATTATAGTTTTCAATCTCCAGCTATTTCCGTTTTGAGCTTGCCTAGCTCGTTTCCTGTTAGATTAAAATCTAGGGTTAACAGACTCACCTTTCCACCTCGGCTTGAGCCAAAACCTTCGTTGCTCGAGACTACGATAATCCAATCGTTGCCAACGAACGAAATATCGCGAACGGATTCCGTTTCCGTGAATTGGATTGGCTTAAATGGCCTCACTTCAGATTCATTTTTAGCCATTTCCAAAAGTTCGGGAAGCGCCCACACATTTACTTTTCGATCGCGACCGCCTGAAACAAGCACATTTCCATCGGAACTGAGTTCCATGCAATTGATTCTGTTGGCATGCTCGTCGGTTGCCTTATAAATCAATTCGTGTGTTTGAAGATCGTAGAAGTACACTTCACCACGTATGGTAGCCAGTGCATACAAATTATGCTTAGGTATGATTTTAATGGCTGTAATGTCGTCCGAGAATTCGCTTGGTGTAAAGCGCTCAATTTCCTCAACCCGTGCATCACTATCAAGTTTTAGAAAGACCAAATTCTTCCCCGAATGGGCCAGAAACAAACTGTTCAGCTCCTCATTGTAATCTACTGCCATGTAGTCTTTTGACACTGAATACGTGCGAATGGTATCTAGAACATCCTTATCCAAATTACCTAATTTATAGAGGTTTGAGTTTTGGTCTACAAGCAGAAATTCATGTCGGCCAAATCGAAAAATGCTCTCTATCTGTGATTTCATGTTCACGGCAGTCTTAAAATCACCATCAGCATTAAACGTAGAAATAAATCGTCCTTCCTGATTCACGGGAAGGTTGCTTATCAAGAGGTGTTTCCCTGAAGAACTGAGCTTCAAATCTTTGATTCCCCGCACCAATTCTTTTTGATTGACCGCAAGTGCCCAAGGCCAAACACCTGTCACCTGACCGTTTTCAATATCTACTTGAACAATTGAGTTTTCAATGC
>CAXAIH010000141.1:0-5771 GCA_963968755.1 uncultured Flavobacteriales bacterium | reverse complement strand
ATGAATCCTGACCTATACAGGTATAGGTGATTTCACCCCCGGCCATGTGAGAAGCACTAGCAGTCTGAATTCCAGTGAAACCCAAACTAACAAACACCAACAAAAGAGCCAGTCTTTTAAGAAGCGATGTGTTTTGTTCGTTTTTCATTTCACTCAACTTTTAGCTGAAGACTCCTAGGTCTGTAAGAGGAGAGAGTGACCCTCTCTCCGCCTTACATACTTAGTTTGTTATTTCTGTCGGATCAGAGTAACATTCCCTTTAAACTCTTGTTCTTCTTCACCAGCCCCTAAGGTTTTGATGCGAATCACATAGAAATAAACTCCGTCCTCCTGGTCACCACCGTCCCATACTGGGTTGGCAAGTGTAAGCTCGTGTACTTTACGTCCCCATCGGTTGTAAATCCAACCTGACATCTCAGAGAGACCAACAATCTTATCCGTCTGAAGGAATGTATCGTTGATACCATCTCCATCACCTCCTTTTGCAGGTGGAGTAAAGACATTAGGAATTTCAAAGTCGATGATTGGATCTACGTAGAAGGAAACCCAAGTAGTATCCCAACAGCCGTTGTCCGTTTCAACGTAGAGGGCCACAATGTGACGACCCCATGCAGCATCTTCAGCTGTGAAACTGTGTGCAGCATCTTCTGTGGTGTACAACATATTTCCCGAACCTGTATCAGCTGGAAGATCAATTACAGGAGGGATATCATCAAGAGTGTCATTTTGATCATTCCCTATTCCGTACTTATACAACATCCATCTCCACTTCACGATGTTCGCTGGTCCACTCGCCTCATCGGATTTGTTAATCCAACTTTGATCAACTGGAAGTTGAAGCTCCTCTTGTCTAAATGGATCTACATCAAAGTCTGCGATTGGGTTTGGATTGGTGAAATACTGAATGGTTGTCGGTGCTGAAACACATCCCGCACTGTCTACATTACGAACCCAGTAAGCTCCACCTTCAGTAACCTGACCGAGAGCAAGTAAATCACCCGTCTCAATGGCATCAGCCACTTCAGTTGCCGTATCAGTATCGAACCAATATAAGGTGTTGTTACCAGTAGCCGAGGCAAATATATTGTCGACCACGACCCCTGAACAGAAAGCAAAAGGTCCTGAAGCTTCCGGCGCTACCGGAGAAATTGCGAAGACAACATCAATGGTATCTGTACCAGCACAGACTTTCCCTGGAGCAACCGTCTCACACTCCGTGTCAGTAACTGGATAGGCTCCGTAACCGTTTGCTACAACAGCTGAAGGCACAAAAAGCGCTTGAGTTGTAAATGGCATCCAAGGAGGCGTAGTAGGCGCTCCCCATCTTCCACCAGCGTTGAAGGTGTCAGCTGTAATTTCAACAGGTTGAGTCCACTTCGACGTACCATCATCACAGAACGGTCCTGGGTCCAGTATAACTGGCTCAGGAATCTGCACTACTGTGATATCCTTTGTGCCACTGTTACCACAGAAAGCAAAACTATCTACCCTTACGGTGTGCACACCAGGTCCTGCAGTAATTGGAGAGAACGTCCCGGTCGGATCGGTTATACCTGGTCCTGCCCACTGACCACCTGGGTCGGCGGCAAATACGGTAACATCACCATCGTTAGAACAGTACGGTCCAAAGTTTCCAATAGTCGCATCAAACTGACGTACTACATCAACATAGATCGTGGTATCATGCCAGCAACCATTAAATGCATTGTAAGTCACCGGAACTGAATCTGGCGCGTTGATGTTTGGACTTGTTGCATCAAAGTTGTTGGTAATAGAATCAACGACCCCAGGAATCATAGAGGTAAAGTAACCTCTCAAATGGATCGAGTTGGTATCTAATTGATTAGTAGAATCTTGCTCGCAATAAGGTCCTTCGGTAAAGACTACATCAGGCAATCCAACTACGTTGTATTGTGTACTATCTATTGCAGCACAAGCATCACCTCGAACCTCGTACTTCACCCAGTGGGCTCCCTTGCCAGCAGAAGCCGGGTCAAAGAATCCTAAAGAGTCATTCACGATTCCAGGGCCAGTCCAAAACCCACCACCTGGACGTGGAAGAATATTAAAAGGCGTTGGTGAATTAAGGATTTGAAATCCATCTTTAATACAAACTGGAAGAGCTGGATCCGGTTTCACGTTATAACGGCTCACAACATTTACGTCCAAGGAAACTGTATCGTAACATACTCCTAAAGTATCACTTATGTATAGGAAGTATGTAGGGTCTGTAGTAAGGTTTACAGCAGCTCTAGGGTTTGAAATGTTAGTACCAGTAATAAAGCCAGGGTTGCTTCCTGGAGAAGATCCCCATGAGAAGTTATATCCACCCGGATCTACACCTCTACAAATCGAAAATCTTGTGTTTGGAAGTGCGTTGAAAGGAGAGGTGAAGTACTGAGCAGTTCCTGAACAAGCACTTGCACTAAAGTTCACACCGCTAGCGGTTGCAGCATAACTCGTTCCCTGATATTCAATCACAGCATTCCGAGTTCGCGAAGGTGAAGACAATGAGTTGTTGTAACAAACATCAACAATGATGTTGGAGGTACCATCCCAATTGTAGGCATTATCGAAATTGTGTGTGTTCCAACCAGTAGTGACTGTATGGGTTTTAGAGCTGTAAACTTCGATAAGATTGGACTCCCAATTGGATGTCAGCTGCTTCACATTCGTACACGACATCTTAATTGTGTAGTTGTTGAAGAATGGATTTCCAGCGTAGGACACAACGAAGAACTCCATGGCCGAAATACGCCCTGCGCTCAAACCTGCCGCACGTAAATCTGCCGCACGATATAAGTACTGCTGATGCACACTCGTATAAACGTTCGAATATGGATTAGGTGTTTGGGGTAAGCCAGATGCACTTGAACGAGTTGTACCGTTCACAACTCGCACATTCGACGGGAAACCTTGACAAGGATATTGGGCAATTCCACAATTGTTCACGGGAATGTTCCCAAGACTGACATCGAAGTCTATGGTATCACTCAAACAAATCAGCGTATCCGTTGCAAGAATTCGAATATTGGGTGGGAAAGGATCCGCAACGGTAATCTTCACGGTCTCTTCTTTCACACAACCAGAATCACTCGATACTGTAACAACAAAGGTTCTGGTCAAATTCAAGCCTTGAATCCTTGGATTCGCTACCGTGTCAAAGTCAAGGAATTTTTTCTGGCTCCACTGATATGAATAGTTCTGCGAAGGATCTGAGGTAAGCGCTGAAAGTGGCACCGTATCAATATTACAAATGGTGTCGTCTGGTGAAACGGTCAGCGTATAATCTGGCACAACTCTTACCGTAATGGTATCCTTGTTCTTACAGGTACCACTCAAATTTGAAGTTACCACGTAAGTCGTAGTAATGTTTGGAGAAGCCGCCACATTACGACAGGTATCGCAACTAAAGTTCGTAGGTACAGTGATACCTGAACCACCGGGTATGGCTGTCCATGTAAACTGACTACCCCCAACAGCTCCAATACTGGCAGATTGAGAATTCTGACAAATCGTTAAATCGAGCCCCGCATAGGTGCTCTCCACAATGGTTATATCAAAGGTCGCATAGAACAGGGCAGGAATCGGGCAGGCATTATCACTCGCTTGAATAAAGAAGGGATAATAAAAACCAGCCGTTGGCGTGGCCGTCCAAGTAATCGTGGCAATGGCCGAATCCGTTCTACCTGATGGTGGATGCGTCCAAGAGAATGTGGCCCCAGGAAGAATTCCTTGGATGTTTGAGCTCAAGCTCAAAGAATCAATGCTGTCTGTATCGTAGAAGAAAACGTCGAAGCTGAAGTTCTCACCGATACAAACCTCAATTGAGTTTGAATCAATTTTTTGACCTGTACCAGAGAAGTTGTAGATGGTTCCCGGTGTAGGTCCAGTATAACTACCTGTTCTATTTGGTGGTGGTGGTGTGTTGTTACATACTTGCACAACAACAAGGATATCTCTGTAAACACAAGCTTTCAAAGCTCCAGTTGCACGATCGTACTCACATACTTTTACAACAATCACCCAGTTACCTGTAACCGTAGGCGTAAACACAACTTTACCATTGGCAGAGTTGATCGTGATTCCAGGAATAGGAGTGGTACAAGAGTGAGGTGCGCTAAAAATGTTCGCATTATTCAATGTGGTAAACCCACAGTCTAAAGCGAAGACTAAGCTGTCTCCATCAGCCTCGGTAACACCAAAGTTGTAGACAATAGTTCGTCCAGCACATACATAAGGAATAGGCTGAGCAGCAAACCTTGGGGAGCTGTTACAGCTATCCGTAATAGAATTCATAGTCGCTACTGCCGCAGAGGACGAGGACGTCATGTTGTTGTTCGTGTTTCGACAACAAACAATGTTTCTTGAGAACGTCCATGTATTACATCGTGGACGAACAACTGCAATCCCTCTAAAAACATATTGTTCCATACCCGGATAAGCCGTACCCCCGGCTTTACATCGCGAAGTGGCCAGAGCCGCTGCACACAATTGACTGACTTCGTATGCACCGCGACCATTTACGGTTGCTGTATCACCGGAAGGACCAACAAGCGGACCTGTATATTTTGTTAAGGTAATGTTCAATGAGCCCCCACAGGTACTTGTGGCAACTAATGGCACGGTAGTACTACCATACCCAATCCCCGCACAATCGCGGAAGACGTTCAGGGTAAACTCGAAGGTATCACCGCCAAGGCATCTATAGGTTAGATCCGATCCTGCAACGTGTGATGCATTCGCCGAATAGGAAGAGATGAGCAGGGAAGCTACAACTGTTATTGACTTAAACAGATTCTTCATTTTCATAATTTTCATTTCAAAAAAAAATTCTCGGTCAATTTAAAGACGCACAAAAGACAAAAGGTTGCCTCTACAACGCGTTATTTTTTCAGAGCCTGCTAAAATAGCAATTTTCCAACTTCTTTTTTATCGCAAATTCAAGCCCCAACTGACTTTTGGGTCTTATTGAAATTATATTTGCCAGATGGAAGAAATTCGAATCCATAAAAGTCATTCGAAATCGGAACGTTATCAGCTCCTAATTTCTCAAATAAAGGCTCTGCTGGCAGGAGAAACAAATGTGGTAGCGAACCTCTCGAACCTAGCTGCAGCGCTGAAAGAAGCAATGGAGTTTTTTTGGGTTGGCTTCTATATCGTTGAAAATAAGGAACTTGTTCTAGGCCCATTTCAGGGGCCCGTGGCTTGTACTCGGATCGCCTTTGGAAAAGGTGTTTGTGGAAGTGCCGCACTTGAGAAAAAAAGCATTCTAGTTCCAGATGTGAATGAATTTCCCGGACACATTTCTTGCAGTGCTCATTCAAAATCGGAAATTGTGCTTCCATTAATCGGATCTGATGAAGAGGTGATTTTAGTCTTGGACGCAGACAGCGATCAATTAAATTCCTTTGATCAAACTGATGAAAGCTATTTAGCCGAACTTCTCCAAGTATTAAAATTGCACCACGCTTGGTAATGCGCCGAACTTCCCTTCTCCTAGCCCTTCCCCTTTTCTTCATCGCTTGCGCACAGGTAGGAAGTCCTTCCGGTGGCCCAAAGGATATGGTAGGACCCAAGGTTGAATTTGCCGCGCCAGACAACTATTCCGTTGAATTCAAAGGTGACAGACTACTTCTAGAATTCGACGAATTCATTTCCAATAAGGGAATCGCAAATGAGCTGATCATAACTCCGAAGCTCGAGCAAGCCCCGGAAATTAAGATTACCGGAAAGCGCTTAGAGCTCATTTTTGAAGAAGGGCTTACACC
>CAXAIH010000140.1:0-5858 GCA_963968755.1 uncultured Flavobacteriales bacterium | reverse complement strand
CCAATATACATCAACAAGATTCTTACCATCATCTCCTAAATCCCCATCTTTAGTTTTTCTTTTGTTCATGTCTTTTTTAAATCTTTTACTGTATAACTCCTTGTTCTTTGATCGTAGGCCTTTTCTTTTTCTGCTTTTACGATAGAATAGCGTAAAATTTTACCGAATTCCACGTTGGTTTGGTGTCCTGGACGTGCTGCCAAGATGTGTCCTTTGATGGGGCGACCAATCAAGGCTAAATCTCCAACGATGTCTAGAAGCTTGTGTCTGGCAGGCTCATTTTCGAATTGGAGCTTCACGTTGTTGAGAATTCCAATACCAACTGTTTCCAATTCAGACTTGTCTCTCTTGAAGGTCGCTGAAAGAATGTCTTTCTCGCTCTCGTCCAAGTCAGTGTCGCACATAACGATGGCGTTATCTACATCACCACCCTTTATCAATCCAGCATTTACTAGATTCAAAAGCTCGCGTAAAAAGACGAATGTGCGGCAGCAGCTTATCTGCTCTTTGTATTCGCCCAGATTGTACATCGAGGCATGTTGTGTGCCTAAAAGCGGAGAGTGGTAGTCTACCATTACCGTGATGCGGAATTCGTCATCTGGCACGGCCAACATTTCCACGTTTTTGTCCGTATTTTCAAATTTTATGTTGTCTCCAAGAATCAGATAATTTTTTTCAGCCTCTTGATCTACAATGCCAACCTTTTCGATAGCCGCAACAAAGTCTTTCGAACTCCCATCCATGATCGGTATTTCTGGTCCGGTCAAGTCAATTAAGGCGTTGTCGATTTTTAAACCAAACAAAGATGCCAGGAGGTGCTCCGTAGTGTGCACTTCAGCCTCACCCACTCTAAGGCTTGTGCCTCTTTGGGTCGAAAAAACGTTTTCTAATCGAGCTGGAATAACAGGACTTCCATCCATGTCGATTCTTCGGAAGGCAAAGCCGTGATCGTCTTCGGCTGGATGCACGGTGATTTCGACTGGGCTACCTGTGTGGAGTCCCACTCCTTTAATCGTAAAACTCGTCTTTAGGGTCTTTTGCTTGTCACTCATCTCTAGACTGGAGTTGTTTTCTGAGCTCGTTTAGCTCCGCTTTAATTTTAGGCAAACTTCTGAAAAGGACATAAGATCGCTTGTAGTCACCAATTCCAAAAGCTGGTGAGCCTTGCATGATGCTATTCTCTTCTTTTATGTCGTGACCAATACCAGATTGGGCAGCAATTTTAGTCCCATCGGCGATATTCAAATGGCCAATGATGCCCACTTGTCCGCCAATCATGCAATTCTTTCCAATTACCGTAGAACCGGCAACTCCACTTTGGGCAGCAATCACTGTATTCTCACCAATTTCGACGTTGTGTGCCACTTGAATGAGGTTGTCGAGCTTCACCCCTTTGCGAATGACCGTTGAGCCTAAGGTGCCACGATCAATGGTTGTATTTGCTCCAATTTCGACATGATCTTCTAAAATCACATTCCCGAGATGAATAACCTTTTGATATTCGTTTGCGCTGCTAGGTTGAAAGCCAAATCCGTCACTTCCGACGACAGCCCCGGAATGAACCGTGCAATGCGAGCCTACTTTGCAGTCGTCGTAAATTTTTGCGCCGAAGTATAAGATATTTGACTCGCCCATTTGAACATTGTTGCCAATGATGACTCCAGGGTATACAGAGCTTCCTTTTCCGATTTTGCTTCCAGCACCTATAATCGCGCCTTCACCGACATATACGTCCTCTTCAAGTACGGCTAGGTCCGAAACGATGGCTTGTGAGCTTACACCTGAACGCTTTGGTTTCATGGTGGCGTAGGCCTCAAGGAGCTGAGCGAAAGCCATACGGGCTTGCGGAACACGAATAAGGGTAGTGCCGTTTGGAATAGCTTCTTCAGCTTTAAAAGACTCGCTTATGATGACAATGGACGCCCCCGTGCTGTAGAGGTAAGGAATGTATTTTTCGTTGTCGAGAAAAGCCAAGTCGCCAGGTCCAGCTTCTTCGATCTTGGCAGGCATACTGACCTTGATCTCTGAATCTCCCTCTATCTGACCATGGGTCAGTTCCGCAATTTGCTTGGCAGTAAACTCCATTTTGTATTTCCCCGAAAAAACGCTCAAAAGTAAAGATTCTAAAGGGCTTCCGTGTCTTCAAGAATCATTTTTATTCAACAGGAGCCAATGTCCTTAATCTCTTAATTCATAGGGGATAGAGAGGAAGTGCTTCTCAACTTTACCCGAAAGACTTGAAAAGGACAGCAACTCGGCAACTTTTGAGATTTCAAGCACATCGCCTGACTTCCGGAGGATATCAATCTGTTCACTTTCTGGTGTGTACGCCAAATTGCTCATCGATTCGGCGAACACGATATATTTTGCGTCCTTTTCGGAGATGTTGAAATGCTCTTGGGCGCGCTTCGAATATTTCGAAATGAGACCCTCTTTAAAGGCTTCTGTTTGAACCATCACTTTGTTGAGACGGCGTTGAACCAAACGCTTGCAAATACCGCTTAGAACTTCGTCCTGATGTTGAGTCCATGCTTTTACGGCCGCCAATACATCATTATCGTCGAGATTTACGAAGTCACGCAGAAAGGCATCGGAATCTTTGCTGCTTTTGATGTCGCCTTTCAGCAGGCGGCGCAAACTTGGGTTGGCCTCCACGGTCATCCCCAAACTAGATATTTCTCGAGCTCGTTGAAGGGCTTTTAGAAGCATAAATTCGGCAGAGAGCACGGCCTTGTGCATGTACACCTGCCAGTACATGAGTCTTCGCGCAACAATAAATTTCTCTACAGAGTAGATTCCTTTTTCCTCAACAACTAGTTTGTCGTTCACAACATTCAGCATAGAAATGATGCGATCGGAGCCGATGACTCCTTCGGAAACTCCCGTAAAAAAGCTGTCTCGTTTCAGATAGTCGAGGCGGTCCATATCCAACTGGCTTGAAACCAATTGATGCAAGAAGCCTTTGGCGTATTCGTTCTTAAAAATAGAAATGGCGAGATCCAAGGCACCGTCAAATTCTGTGTTCAGCTCTTCCATTAAGAGGAGACCGATCTCTTCGTGATTAAGTCCCTTTAAAAGGGAATTTTCTAGTGCATGAGAAAATGGACCATGACCAATGTCGTGAAGGAGGATCGCGATTTGAACGGCAACAGCTTCTTCCTCAGAGATGTCTACGGACTTAGATTTCAACACCGCTACAGCTCGGCACATCAAGTGGTATGCTCCCAGGGCATGCTGAAATCGGGTGTGATTTGCACCAGGGTAGACGAGGTAGGTGAGGCCTAGTTGCGAAATTCGCCGAAGCCTCTGGAAATGGGGATGCTCAACAATTTGAAAAATCAACTCGCTCTCCAACGAAATAAAACCGTACACCGGATCGTTGATGATTTTCTTTTTGACACTTTTGTTATTAGGCTGCAAGAATTCCACTATTTAAGATCAAAAGTAACAAGGCTTTGCTCATGAGCGAACAAGCAATCATACTTTGGGCTGATGACGAGATTGAACTGCTCAACACCCACGTACTTTTTTTAGAATCCAAAGGTTATAAATTGATCACCGCAACTTCTGGTGATGAGGCCATTGAGGTGCTAAAACACAGCGAGGCTGACATTGTATTCCTTGATGAGAATATGCCCGGTATCACTGGACTAGAGACTCTTTCGAGAATCAAGAAGGATCACCCAGCACTTCCCGTAGTGATGATTACAAAAAGCGAAGAAGAATCGATTATGGAGGAAGCCATTGGGTCCATGATCAGCGATTACTTAATCAAACCGGTTAACCCAAATCAAATTCTTCTAGCCCTCAAGAAAAACCTCGATACGAGCAGATTAGTCAGTCAGAGCACCAGCATGGCGTACCAAAAAGAGTTCATGGAATTGAGCAATCAAATTCACAGAGCTGAAGATTTTAACGACTGGAGTCAGCTCTATCGTGATTTGGTGAATTGGGAGTTGAGGTTGGAGAAGCTCAACGATCAAGGAATGTTCGAAATTCTGAGCACTCAAAAGACCGAAGCGAATAAGGCCTTTGCCGAATTCGTAGAAAGAAATTACGAGAATTGGCTCTACAATGGTGACGGGCCAGTGATGTCGCATACCCTGATGGAAGATTTGATTTTTCCAGAAGTAGGTAGAGGAGAGGCCTTGTTTGTTGTGCTCATTGAGAACCTTAGATACGATCAATGGAAGGCCATAGAGCCCTTGGTGTCACAACATTTCCGTCCATCGGAAGAGGAAATCTACATGAGCATTCTACCAACTGCGACTTCATTTTCTAGGAACGCAATTTTCGCAGGATTGCTTCCCACTGAAATGGAAAATCAGTTCGGTAAGCTCTGGTTTCAAGAAGAAGAGGAGAAGTGCGTACCGCCAGAAGATTTTCTTGGCGAATTGGTTGAAATGGCTGGCTACGATTTCAAATTCAACTGTTTGCGCATCAAAAAAGTTGAAGAGGGAAAGAAGTTGGTAGATCAGGTCAACAACATGATGCAGGCGGATTTGAATGTGATTCAGTACAGCTTTGTGGATACCCTAAGCCATGCGAAAACCGACATGGACATCATCAAAGAACTGGCTGATGACGAGGCTGCCTTTCGTTCGCTCACGCAAAGTTGGTTTGAGCATTCGCCGCTTTATGAAGCAATCAAGAAAATTGCAGAACGTGGGGGAAGATTGGCGGTAATTTCCGATCATGGAAGTATCAAAGTTAAAGAGCCATCAAAAGTGGTCGGCGACCGTTCGGTGAATACCAACCTGAGATACAAGCAGGGGAAGAATTTGCAGTTTTCCGCGAAAGAGGTAGTTGATTACCCAAAGCCGGACAAGATTTATTTACCCAAACCCAATGTAAGCACGCGCTACATTTTTGCGAAAGAAGACTACTTTTTTGTCTATCCGAACAACTACAATCACTTTGCACAGTACTATAAGAACTCATTTCAACATGGAGGAATTTCCTTGGAAGAAATGCTCGTTCCTTGTGCCATCTATAACTCGCGCTGATGAAATTTGAGGTCCAGAATGTAACGGATCTAGACCTAGTTGCGCCAAAACTTTTAGCAGCTCTAAACCAAAGGGTCGTGCTCTTCATAGGTGATATGGGGGCGGGTAAAACCACACTCATTAAAGCTTTGGTTGCTGCATTGGGTAGTGTCAACAAGGTTACGAGCCCAACTTTCGGTCTTGTAAATGAGTACGAAATAGCAGACCAAAAACTTTGTTACCACTTTGATTTTTATCGCCTAGAGTCCGAAGATGAGGCTCTTGGTTTTGGGGCCGAAGAGTACTTCTACAGCGGGAATCTCTGTTTTCTTGAATGGCATGAAAAAGTGAGTGGCTTGATTCCTGAGGAGGTAGATCGCATTCAGATTTCAGTCGAAAATGAGACGAGAGTCATCTCTCTGAATGAGCTCTAACTGAGCTTTTCCTTCGCTTTTTTAATTGCCGCCAAAAGGTCGTATTTTTGAGATATGGATGAACTTCAAGACGACGCCCTACGGTCTCTTTCGCGCAGTGCTGCTTATGTCCCTAAAGAACAGTTACAGGCGATTTCGGAAGATGAGAAGAAGATGTACATCGGAATTCCCAAAGAAACTTCCTTTCAAGAAAATCGAGTGGCGCTTACTCCAGATGCCGTTCGAGTTCTTACCAGTAATGGACATGAAGTTGTTCTTGAGACGAAGGCAGGGGAAGGCGCAAATTTTTCTGACACGGAATTTTCGGAAGCAGGTGCGCGTATTTCCTACGACGTAAAAGAGGTGTTCAAGGCGACTTTGATTTTAAAAGTGGCTCCACCGTCCTACGATGAAATTGCCATGATGGAACGCGGCCATTATTTGGTTTCAGCCCTTCAGC
>CAXAIH010000139.1:0-5862 GCA_963968755.1 uncultured Flavobacteriales bacterium | reverse complement strand
GATCAATATCCTAAACGCCTCCATTGAAGCGATGCATTTATCCCTAGATCAACTCCCTTCTATTGAGTACATTTTGGTTGACGGAAATAAATTCAAAGCCTTCAAAAAAGTTCCACATCAATGTGTGATTAAGGGAGACGGAAAGTATATGAATATAGCCGCCGCAAGCATCTTAGCAAAAACTTACCGCGACCAATTTATGTTAGAAGCTCATGAAAAATATCCCGATTATCAGTGGGATAGAAATAAGGGTTACCCTACCGAAAGTCACATCAAAGCCCTTCGGGCATTAGGTCAAACTCCTCTTCATAGAAAGACCTTCAAACTCAAGTCGGATCAACTTGAGCTCTTTTAAGCAGTCGCTGTTGACAACAAGGCTCAGCTTCCCTTTAGTAGGCCGATTTTTTTGAGGAATATTGTGCTAGGTGCGAAGGATACTCTTTATACTCATACTTGGGCTCATTTTAGCAGGTGTAGCCTTCACTCTGTTTAACTTAGAACGCCGAGAAGGCTTGTCCCGATCCGTCTATGAAGCAGTAAGCAAGGAAAGTCTTGTCATTCTAGATTTTAAGAACCCAAAATCTTTCTTTGAAACCCTTGACGAAAACAATCTCATTTTCGACGAGTTCAAAGGTCTTACTCAAATTGCAGAAATGCGTGCGTTTCAAGCAGCACTCGATTCGCTTACCACCGAAGAAGGAGCAGTTCAATTGCTGAACAACACTCGTTTGATATGTTCCGCCCAAAAACTCAACGACAGCTTGGCTTGGTCATTCTACTTGCCTATTCTGCCAGCCTTCTCTGAGTCAGAACTTGAAAATCAACTTCTCGAATTAAGTCCCGAAGCCAGTTCAGAAGAGCTTTTCGTTCAGCTTGGATCGATGGCGAAACTCTACATCGGCATTCAAGATCGAATTCTAATGGTTTCGAAGCGAAAGGCAGACATAGAATCTGCGTTAAAGAACATTGAAGAAAACCGTGGAATCGGAAAAGACTCAGAGTTCAGTCGTGTATTTCAATCTTCAGGAAAGAACAAGAGGCTCAACCTCTACGTTCAAAGTAAACTCGCCCATGCCTACTTTTCAAAAGCGCTCTTGCTCGAAAAAGAAGGCCTCAAACCTTTTGGTGATTGGCTAGAACTCGACTTGATTATAAAGCCCAACTCGATTCAACTCGACGGCCTGAGCCAACACAATGAGATCTGTGAGAGCAGCCCTTCGTTTAATGTAAAAAGCTACTTCAGTGGGATTCCAAAAAGAATAACACAACTCTCCACTTCAGCACTAAACTTTGAGATAGACAGTCTAGGCCAAGATCTTTTGGACAGCATAGAGCTTAAATTCCATATCAAATGGCTTGAACAACTCAAATCCGTCACAGAAAAATTTAGCGTGGATTTTGAATTCTATCCAGGCAAGGAAGACTCCATAACCAAGGTGAGCGTTTTAAAAGTGAAAGATGGAACCTCCTTCGAAACATTTCTCAATTCTCATGAAAAGCTCGACTCAACTCAATTTCCAGGAAGCATCAGCCTCAGAACTGAACACGCCTTGATTTGGGCGATAGTTCTCAACCGGAAAAATGCAGACACTCTATTGATTCTCAAAAACGACTTTCTCTATTTCGTTCCAAACGAGCGTGTTGCTGCCAAGGTATTGCAGAGCATAGAAAACAAAAGGGTACTCACAAAGGATGAGTATTTCACCCACTTCGCGGAGAATATGATGACGCAAGGACAAAGCACGAAGTATTGGGCGCCGTTCCGAAATTGTGATTTCCATTCAGAAAACAACTCAGATGCATTGAACCAATTGCTCTCCGAATATCAATCTTCGATTCAAAAGCTTGAAGGCCTCAGCTGGCAATATGGCTCGGAAGGAGATAAAGCTAAGTTTCATCACCTCTACCTCAAGTACAATCCAAGCATCGAGGAAGAGAGAAATACCCTTTGGGAATTTGAAATGAAGCAAAAACTCGCCATGAAGCCTCAGACCTTCATCAATCATTATTCTGACGCCAAAGAAATTCTCGTTCAGGACAGTTCGAAAACACTGTACCTCTTGAATAACAAAGGAAAACTCCTTTGGAAGAGGAGCTTGCCTGATTTCATTCTCGGCGACATTCACATGGTTGACAAATTCAAGAACAAGAAGTTTCAAATGCTCTTTAATACGAAAAATGAAGTTTTCCTACTGGATAGAAAAGGCCGCAAAGTCGACGACTTCCAACTAAAATCGAAAGTTGGTTATTCAGCTCCACTTCAGGTTTTAGATTACGACGATAACAAGAACTATCGAATTCTGATTCCTGGAAAAAATGGAGAGGTCATGAACTATACCTTGGATGGAACGGAGGTAAAAGGCTGGAAATACGAAAAAGGAGACTACACGATGGATGCCCAAATTCAATTCACCCAAATTCAGTCTAAGGACTTTATCGTTTGCCATACTTCTGATGGAAAGTTCATTGCACTAAATAGGAAAGGTGAAGTACGCATGCGTTTCAATCAAGAGAATATGATTGGAACAGAGGGCACTTGGCTCATCGAGAAAGCCAGCAATTTGAAGAACAGTTTCATTCTTGCATCCGACAGCTCTGGCACCTTCTGGAAAGTTCACTTTAAGGGCGAGAACAAAAAACTCGCTGACATTCAATCAGGAAGCATTTTAAGCATAGGAAATATGGACAAAGACAAATATCAGGAAGTCTTCTTCAGCGATGAAAATGGGATGGGGTATATCGATCAAGGTGGCAGCAAGGAACCAATCTTGTTGAGCAGTAAAATGTGTAAAGCTTTAGATGCAACACTCACCGGCTCCTATGCCGCTATCTTACAACTTAATGGGGAACTCCTGTTGCTGAAAAATGGCCAACTCGTGGAATCCGAATCAGTTCTTGAATCTAATCAGCTCCCTATGCTCCAAGACCTGAACGCGGATAAGGAGCTTGAACTTGTCCTTGGCTTGGGAAATCAATTATTCTGTTTTCCACTCCCAAATTAATAGCGCCTAAGCCTTTTAATTAGGCGAGACTTCCTTTTTTTGTAAAAAGCCCGAATTGAAAAAAGCACTACTCATTCTCGGAGGCCTTCTCGTGGGGCTCTCCTCCTTTTCTCAAGGAGAGTTAACGCTTTACAACTCACTTGAAATCAATTACGGTTTCGATAAATCAAAGGTGCTTGGGCGGATGTACGACAATAAATTGGCTACAAAGGCCATTCTCTTGAACTCTAGCATCAAAGTGCGCCAGAACATCATGAACTCCGGTGACATTGAATTCATTGACAAATATGAGCGATGAGTCGCCAAGAAGGAATTGCTCACACGCTTCATTGCCATGTCGAATGAAGAAGTTCAACAAAAGGGCATCAATAGAGAACAGCTCCAGCGAGAGAGCAACTTCTTAGAGAAATCCTTGAGTTCTAGCTCTGAAGCCTTTGCTGACAACAAAACACGCTTGTACGACTGGCAGGATGTGAAGAAGAGTCTTACGGAAAAAGAGTACGCAATGGAAATTGTTAGATTCAATTACTTCGATACAGACTTCACAGATTCTGTGATATATGCGGCCTTGGTGGTGGGGCCAGAAACGAAAAAAGCACCAGAGTTGATCATTCTCAAGGATGGTACTCTCTTGGAAGGCAAGTACTTCAAACGCTTCCGAAATTCCATCAAGTACAAAATTGAGGATTTCCAGACCTATGAACACTATTGGGCGCAGTTAGACCAGGTGTTTGATCGTGATGCAACGGTGTTTGATTCTGCCGACGGCATCTTCAACCAAGTCAACTTTGAGACTGTAAAGGACAGAAATGGAACATACCTCATTGACAAGTAAAACCCAGTTTATGTGAGTAAGACAAAGGATATTGTCATTTTCCGAGACAAGCAGGAAGAAGAAGACAACCAAGAATACTTAGTGAGCACCGCCATGCTTATTTGGTAATCCCTCCTTCAGTTCTGGATCCTCAAGCGGTAAATTGAATCGAGCCAATACGGTCAGCTCCTTCGATCCACTACCTGGAGCTGAGAAAGAAGTCAAGCTCTTAGGTGAGATTCTCGACGTAGAGAACTGGTCCAAAGAATTATACGTGGGCGCTGAGGCAACTGAAACTCGCATTAAGAACATGAAGAGCCCTCGTGTGTTCCACATCGCTATCCACGGTTTCTTCGTGAAGGATGCAGAGGTATCAAAAACGGACCTCGGAGCGAACAAGGTTGCTGACAATCCGCTTCTTAAATCTGGCCTACTCTTCACATGAGCAGCCGAACTTCTCACGGACAACAACGTCTACAACTTCAATAAGAAAGACGGTATTCTAACTTCATATGAGGCTATGAATCTGAACCTCGATCACACGGAGTTGGTGGTACTCTCAGCTTGTGAAACTGGTTTGGGCGAAATGAAGTCTGGAGAAGGTGTCTATCGCCTTCAACGATCTTTCCTTGTTGCCGGAGCGCAGAACGTAATTATGACCTTGTTTAAACTAGACGATGTTGTTACTCAAGAATTGATTACCAGTTTCTATTCTGAATGGCTTGCAAGCGGTAATAAACGTCAGGCTTTCTTAAAAGCCAAAAAGCAGATCAAGTACAAGTACGAAGAACCTATTTATTGGGGTTCTTTCGTGATGATTGGAATAAACTAAATCCCTCCTGGCATTCGAACAACATTTCTACCTTTGCATTCAGATTCGCTTCGGGTGTTTTGTACCCGTCAATAATATTATCAAGCACATTATTTAACATCTAAAAGAGAGATTATATATGTCTTCAATTGTAGGAAAAAAGGCTCCCCATTTCAGCGCGAAAGCTGTCGTAAATGGCGGAGAAATGGTGGATGGGTTTTCTCTAGATCAATACCGCGGAAAGAACTACGTAGTATTTTTCTTCTACCCAAAAGATTTCACATTCGTATGTCCAACTGAGCTTCATGCTTTTCAATCACGTCTTCAAGACTTTAAAGATCGAGGTGCAGAGGTTGTAGCTTGTTCAACAGACACCGAAGAATCACATTGGGGTTGGTTGCAAATGAGCAAAGCAACTGGTGGGATTCAAGGCATCACCTACCCTATCGTAGCTGATACAGCGAAAACAATTAGTATGAACTATGGTGTTTTGGCTGGAGATTATGATTACAACGATGAGGGTGAAATGATTGCCGACGGTCCGATGATCGCTTACCGTGGTCTATTTATCATGGATAAAGAAGGAGCTGTGCATCACGCGACCATCAACAACTTCCCACTAGGAAGAAACGTGGATGAGGCATTGAGAACCCTAGATGCGCTTCAGCACTTTGAGGAGAATGGTGAAGTTTGTCCAGCGAACTGGAACAAAGGAGACGAGGCCATGGCTGAAAACCATGACGGAGTTGCTTCTTACCTTTCCTCTCACTAAGCGCAAA
The DNA here is from genome assembly GCA_963968755.1 of uncultured Flavobacteriales bacterium. Lineage (GTDB taxonomy): Bacteria > Bacteroidota > Bacteroidia > Flavobacteriales_G > Salibacteraceae > UBA4419. Next base: position 456 of record CAXAIH010000139.1, on the reverse strand, counting down.
CTAACAAGCAAAGAAAAAGCCCATCCGACAAAATCGAATGGGCTTTTTTCATTTAAGCCTTTTAGCTCTTACTCTTCCATTTTGCCTGAACCAATACGGTTCAAGTAATCTTGGTAAGAATCAGAGAAATCTTTTACGTCTGGCTCCTTGTCAGCAGCCTTGCGGAACTTGCCCGTACTGTTGAGATAGAAACCATTGCTTTCAAGATAAGCTCCTGAAACCATGTTTTGCAGTGCGCTTTCGCTATCGCCAGCCATTCCTTTAACGGTAGTGCGTTCGTCGGCAGATGGAATCTTAAGGATGATAGACTCACCGCTTTCAATAGAATCTCCCTTTTTTACGACAGTTAGTTTGTACACTTCGTCAGGATTCAATTTCAAGACAGCGAAGTCGATTACGTGAGAATCATCGGCAGTTTCAACAGCGTAAATCTCTTCATCAAAGAAGTTGCTTAAA
>CAXAIH010000138.1:0-5863 GCA_963968755.1 uncultured Flavobacteriales bacterium | reverse complement strand
GCTTTGTATTGATTTAAAGCCGCTTTCGCATCTGCATAGGCGGTCTGAATATTCTGATAAACCGTATTCTTCGCAATGCGAAGGCCATTCTTGCGAATGTCGTAATTGATTCGGGCGATGCTGGTTCCTGTGCTCACCTGCATTTTATTAAAAATCGGAATGCTTAAGGTTAAACCTACAGACTGACTTAAGTTCTCCCCGAGTTGTGTTCCAAAAGGCATAATATCAGGATATGAAGTTGACTCGATGAACACCTGCTCTCCACTTGCAGTAGTGGCAAAGGGAATGCTTCCTTGGGATACTGGATTGTTAAGGTCGGGTCGTGCACCTGAATACCCTGTTCCTAAACTCGCATTCAATCGAAGGCTCGGCAAGCCAAAGGCTTTGTTAAACTCAATTGCCCTATCTGCGCTGTAGAGGCGGTTCTCTGCACTTTTAATCTCTGGCAACACACGTAGTGCTTGATCGTAAATCTGCCCCGTAGTCGTATTGATAGCTGCATTCTCTTGAACACTTAGATCAGGCTTAACCACCCGAAAGTCCTGAATAGAATCTACTTGGAGAAGTTGAATGAGATTTAGGTAAGCCAAATCGAGCTGATTTTGGGTACGCACGACGGCCAGCTCTTCGCCAGCCAATTGAGATTCTACATTCAATAAATCTCCGCGTGGAATGGAACCCGCGGTATACAATTTCCTATTCCGTGAAATCTGCTTTTGTGTCACCTGCGTTTGCGCAATTGAATTATCAAGCAGTTCTTCAGAGAAGAGGATATTCAAATAAGCGGAAGCAATAAAAAGTGAAACATCGTTGCGCATTTTGTCAAGGTCGTGCCGACTTGCCTCTAAGGCATACTGATCGCGCTTTTTAGCGTTTACATTCTGACCACCTTTAAACAAGTCCATATTTGCCGAAACTCCAAATTGATTGGTTCGAACGGTATTCGTCGCGAAGGTGTTTGTGAGCGGGTCAATCGTTTGTCCGAAGTTCCAAATGTTCGTTGCAAATCCATTCACCGAAGGGTAAAAGTTCCCGTTGGTTGCCTTCAAAGATTCTCCCGTGAGTTTATTTTGAAGTTTTGATTGCTTTACCTGCAGGTTATTCTCAAGAGCGTGCTTGATGCATTGCTCGAGGCTCCAATAGGTTTGCGCTTTTGCCTTTCCCAATGAGCTGAGAAAAACTACTCCAAGAAAAATGATTGACTTTGACTTCATAGTATTCGAACGAAAACAAATGTAGGCTAGCACGGCCTAGTGCGTTTCAAGATTTTCCCAATGGGGAATCTTCAACCCCTGTGGTCGGATGTGCGGATAAAAGGTAAAGCGCGAAAGCAGTCTGTGTCAAGGCTTTGACACTTCCTTTCAGCTGAATTGTACTGATTTGCTCCTGAAACCCACTCATGAGTTATAGCCTCCATACAACCGATCATTGCCACGCATGTTCTGTTGTGCTCGATTATCTAGAAAAAGAAAGTATCCCGTGCGAGGTTTACCCTAATGACTGGAAAGACCGTCCTCACGATGCATTTGTATTTCCGGCCCTTTTTAAAGATGAGAAGTTGATCGCCTGCGGTGACGACGACATCATTGCACACCTTGTCAAGGTGGCAACGGAAGCATAGACCTCCATGTTTTTGTCTAGGTAAGAGTCTGGCTTGGCGAGCGAGGAATATCTTCGCGGGGCATTCCTCTGCGCTCAGCGTAGTTCGTAAGCTGGTCTTCTCCTATTTTCCCAACATTAAAATACCTGCTTTCAGGATGAGCAAAATACCATCCACTAACAGCCGCTCCTGGAATCATCGCCATGGATTCAGTCAACTCCATATTCAGCTCAGCTTCCGCATTTAAAAGCTTGAAGATTTTGGTTTTCTCCGTATGATCTGGACAAGCTGGATAGCCGGGCGCAGGACGAACACCTTGATACTGCTCACGAATTAATGCCTCGTTGCTCAAGCTTTCTGGAGCATAGGCCCACAGCGTCGTGCGAACTTTCTCATGCAGCAATTCTGCAAAGGCTTCAGCCAATCGATCTGCCAAGGCTTTTAGAAGTATAGAAGAGTAATCGTCGTTCTCGAAATCCTTCAACTTTTCTTCGATTCCTAGGCCAGAGGTAACAGCAAAACAACCCATATAATCGCGCTCGCCACCTTCAAGAGGAGCGATAAAGTCCGCTAAGCTTTGGTTGCGTTTCCCATCTTTCAGAGACAATTGTTGTCTGAGCATAGAAAAGCGTTCAAACTCTTCCCCGTCCTCAGTGAAAAGCGCAATATCTTCTCCCACTCGACTGCAAGGGTAAATACCGATGCCTCCATTTGCCGTAAGCCAGTTCTCAGAAACAATCTTATCCAACATAGCTCGTGCATCTTCGTACAGTTTAGTTGCTGCCTCACCTACCTTATTATCCTTTAATATTTCAGGAAAGTGCCCATGCAATTGCCAGGTTTGGAAAAATGGGGTCCAATCGATGTAGTTTCTTATTTCTCGAAGTGAATGTTTCTTGAAGTAGGTGACTCCCAATTTTTTGGGTCGTACGATGTCTTCAAAGCTGTGTTTAGCACCTCGGGAAACAGCTTCGTCAAAACTTAAGAGAGCCTTTTGTGATCGATTTGCTTCATGCGCTTCTTTCAACTTCTGATACTCTTGCTCCAAAGATTTACGATAGTCTTCACGATCGCTTCCAAAAAGCTTTTCCATAACAGTAACAGCTCGGGATGCATCGTTCACATGTACTACGGCTGATTTGTATTGAGGCTTAATTTTTACGGCTGTGTGAATTTTTGATGTTGTCGCCCCACCAATCAACAACGGAATATCAAAGCCTTCGATTTCCATTTCTTTCGCAACGTGAACCATTTCATCCAGGCTTGGGGTAATCAATCCACTTAATCCAATGGCATCAACGCCACGTTTCTTAGCCTCTTCCAAGATCTTATTTGCCGGAACCATCACACCTAAATCCTCGATATGATAATTGTTGCAGGCCAAAACAACGCCTACAATGTTCTTCCCAATGTCGTGCACATCGCCTTTCACCGTCGCCATTAGGAATCTTCCTGCCTTAGAACTGCCACCTCCGCGTTTTTCTTCTTCCAAATAAGGCTCCAGGTAAGCAACAGATTTCTTCATGACCCGGGCACTCTTTACCACTTGAGGAAGGAACATTTTCCCGGACCCAAAGAGATCACCTACTTCATTCATGCCGGCCATCAAAGGCCCTTCAATGACATCTAACGGACTTCCGTATTTCAGCTTAGCCTCTTCGGTATCTTCTAAAATAAACTCTTCAATTCCTTTTACAAGTGCATGTGCCAATCGACCTTCAACCGTAGTTTCACGCCAGCTTAAGTCCTGCTTCACCTCAAGCTTGGTATCCTTAAATCGCTCGGCGAAGTCCACAAGGGCTTCAGTTGCATCAGGGTTCCTATTGAGGATAACGTCTTCAACGCGCTCGAGTAAATCCTCTGGAATTTCCTGGTAAACCTCCAACAAACTTGGATTGACAATCCCCATATCCATTCCATGCTGAATGGCATGATAGAGAAAAGATGAATGCATCGCTTCACGCACCCGTTGGTTTCCCCGAAAAGAAAAGCTTACGTTGCTAACACCTCCGCTCACCTTAGCATTGGGCAGGTTCTCTTTGATCCATTTAGTCGACTTAAAATAATCGACTGCGTAGTTGTTGTGTGCTTCTATGCCTGTTGCAACCGGAAAGATGTTCGGGTCAAAAATGATGTCTTCCGCGGCAAAATGAACCTCATTAAGAAGGAGGTCATAGGAGCGCTTACAGATGTCGATTCTGCGTTGATATGTATCCGCTTGACCATCTTCATCAAATGCCATTACAACTACAGCCGCACCATATCGCTTGATACGCTTCGCTTGCCAGAGAAACTCATCTTCTCCATTCTTGAGGCTGATTGAGTTTACCACTCCTTTCCCTTGAAGGCATTTCAAGCCCGCCTCAATGATTTCCCATTTGGAGCTATCAATCATAAATGGCACTCGTGCAATGTCGGGCTCCGCGGAAATAAGGTTTAGGAATTTGACCATGGCGTCTAACCCATCGAGCATTCCTTCATCCATATTAACATCTAGTATCTGAGCACCATTCTCAACTTGCTCTCGCGCAACAGCTACCGCTTCATCATACTTATCTTCCTGAATAAGTCGAAGAAACTTTCTAGATCCAGTTACATTGGTGCGCTCACCAACATTGACAAAATTCACCCCTTCAAAAACCACCAAGGGCTCTAAGCCACTCAATCGGAGTGGTCGAAATTCAACACTCATACCTTTTCCGAAATCATTCTTGGTTGATACTTAGCGGCGACCTCAGCAATTCGCTTTATGTGAGCCGGACTTGTTCCACAGCAACCACCAACAATATTTAAAAGACCTTCTTTTAAGAAGCCTTCAATCTGTTCTCCCATATCATCTGGGCTTTGGTCATACTCGCCAAATTCGTTTGGCAAACCAGCGTTGGGATGAGCACTTGTGAGTACCTCTGCGTTTTCGGAAAGCACTTGCAAATAGGGGCGAAGTTGTTTGGCGCCTAAAGCGCAGTTCAAGCCGATGCTCAGAATTGGTTGGTGTGTAAGTGAAATGAGGAAGGCCTCCGTGGTTTGGCCTGATAGGGTTCTACCGCTTGCATCGGTAATCGTTCCTGAAATCATAATGGGGAGCTTAGTTCCCGTTTCTTCTTGAACCTCAGATGCAGCAGCTAAGGCCGCCTTTGCATTCAAAGTATCAAAAATGGTTTCAATCAATAAAAGGTCTGATCCACCATCGATTAAGCCTCGAATTTGCTCTGAGTATGCTTCGAATAGGTCATCGAAATTAACTGCCCGATAGCCTGGGTTATTGACGTCCGGAGATAAAGAAGCTGTTCTGTTGGTTGGGCCAACCGATCCAGCCACAAAACGGGGTTTGTCGGGCTGCCTTTCGGTCCAGTCCTGAGCTACCTCCGCAGCGATTTTCGCTGATTCAAAATTCAGCTCGTAGGCAAAATCTTCTAGTTTGTAATCCGCCTGAGAAATAGATGTTGAACTAAATGTGTTGGTTTCAACAATGTCAGCGCCAGCCTGAAAGTAGGCGGAGTGAATGTCTTTAATGATCTGAGGCTGGCTTATGGAGAGTAGGTCGTTGTTGCCCTTTAAGGAGTGTTCATGATTCTCGAAGCGTTTTCCTCTAAAATCAGCTTCTTCAAGGGTGCGTCTTTGAATCATAGTTCCCATAGCTCCGTCAAGAACTAGAACCCTTTCCTCAAGTATTTCTCGTATGTCTCTTTTCATTTCAATCCAAAAAAAAATCCCTAGCCATAAGCGGAAGAGATTCATTGTTCACCGATATTGGATTATCAACTTATCTACCCACGCTTGGCGTGGTCGGACGAAGCACCTTTCCACTTATCCGCGGAGGTTGCCAAGGGTTCATAGGGCCGACTCCCTTCCCCTTTCTTTATAAGTATAACTAAAAGAACGTCGACAAATTTAAGAAGGAAAGGAATAGGTGGCCGCTAAACTTTCCAGCCGAACGGCTATTTAAATTTTGGCTTCTTGAAAAGCAAGACACCCATTGCTACCAAAAGCACATATGGTATTCCCATCAAGTACATGATTCCCGAATTCAATCCGGTGCCCATCTTACTGCCACCTTCAATAGAAGATTCTGCAATGGCCCTGCACATACTGCATTGTGCACTTAGATCAAAACTGACAAGAACCAGCAGCGCAAGAATGAATGAATATCGAATGAGCTTAACCATAGTACGGAGATAAAAATACGTATACAAGTACTCCGGTTAGTGTGACATAAAGCCAAATCGGATAAGTGAACCGCACCAGCTTCCTATGACCTTGAAC
>CAXAIH010000137.1:0-5900 GCA_963968755.1 uncultured Flavobacteriales bacterium | reverse complement strand
GTTTACTGGTTCAACCTGCTTCCAGTTGGTTTGTTCGTGGTGGGTCTTGCCCTTTTTCGCTTAGATGTTATTCTCTTATTCATTGTTTTCTGTACGCCTTTCTCCGTAGGTCTCGAATCCCTGGAGTTCAACCTTGGGGTTCATCTTCCCACAGAGCCACTTATGGCAGGAGCCATGCTGGTGTTCCTCGTGAAGGTATTCTACGACAAGAGGTATCCGATGGAGGTGATAAAGCATCCGTTGAGCTTCGCCATACTTCTTAACTTGGTCTGGCTCTTTCTCGCCATTTTCCCAAGTGAATTGCCGGTTGTGAGCATCAAGTTCTTGGTGAGTCGGCTTTGGTTCGTGACCACCTTCTATTTTATGGCGGTTCTCCTTTTCAAAGACGATCGAAACATTGAGCGTTTTTTTTGGCTCTTTGTTGTTTCCTTGTCGGGAGTGGTGGTTTATACCGTCATCAATCACGGTCTCAGAGGTTTTGCTGAAAAGCCTGCGCACTGGGTTATGCAGCCATTTTTTAAAGATCACACTTCCTATGGTGCCATCATAGCCATGTTCATACCGGTGGTTTTCAGCTTTTTCTACAATCCTCGGTTTAGCTTAAATACGAAAATCATTTCTGGCTTTTTCTTCGTGATTCTGCTTGCAGGGATAATCCTTTCCTATACAAGGGCTGCTTGGGTTAGCATCTTGGGAGCCTTGGTGATTTTCTACTTTATCAAATACCGCGTGAAGCTCTGGGCCATATTTGCCATAGCAGCCGTGGGGCTTTTTATCCTCTTCAATTTCCAAACTCAAATCATTCAAAAGCTTGAGAAGAATAAGCAAGATTCTTCGAACAACCTTTCGGAGCACGTAGAGTCAATCTCGAATGTCGCTACGGATGCTTCAAATTTGGAACGACTCAATCGCTGGAATTCGGCTCTAAAAATGTGGATGGAACGCCCTGTGTTTGGACACGGACCGGGAACATATTCCTTTTTGTATGCACCCTATCAGCACAGCAGTCAGCTCACCATTATCTCAACCAATTTTGGTGATGGTGGAAATGCACACTCCGAGTACTTTGGCCCACTAGCGGAAGCAGGAGTTCTTGGCTTGTTGACCTTTCTGCTCATCATCGTTTTCATCTACTACAAGGGAATACGTCTCTATCAGTCCTTGGAAAATGGACGTATGCGACTCACGGTTATGGCGGTTATCATGGGCTTAACCACCTACTTGATTCATGGAATCTTGAACAACTTCTTGGATACAGATAAGGCTTCTGTTCCTTTTTGGGGATTTGCAGCAATCCTAGTCGCTATAGAGGTCTATCACTCTAAGCCGTCAGAGGAACTCATTAGATAGAAGGGCAAGGTCATCTTCCATGCCCAACCGCCCTGAAAAGTCTAGGGCTTTTTTAATCAGTCGTCGGTTTAATTTTTCAATCTCCACCTCCTGGCTTTCGGTTAAGAGGCCTGCAATCTTCTCTTCATCGAGACCTTCCTGCTGTGGGTTATACAGCTCTGTTAAGCCATCTGTGAAAAGGACCACACGCGAGACTTGAGCTATTTGAACAGCTTCACTTTGTATTCGGAGGTTTGGACTGATTCCTAAAGTTCGCCCTTGGCTTTCACGAAGTTCCGTGTCATCAGCATGCATGAGAATACCTGATGTGCACCGCATTGATGAATTCTAGTTCTTGACTGGCAGCCTTATACCGAGCGAATATTCCCGTAATGAACATTTCCCCTTTGGTGCTTTCAAAGATCTTTTCGTTTAAGAGGTGAACAAGGTCGGAGAGGCCAAGACCCAGTTCTACAGCCAACTTAAAATACGCCTGAAAGTTGGACATTATGAGGGCTGCCGACATCCCTTTACCAGAAATATCGGCCATCAGAAAAGTGTAAGAACCTTCATCGGTTTGAACGATATCGTAGTAATCGCCACCAACTTTCATATGTGATTCATAAAAAGCCGAGGCTTTAAAATGATCGTTTTGAGGGAAGGATTTAGGCAACAATTGTTGAATGATGTTTCCCGCGAGAACAAGCTCTTGATCTTCTCGTTCGCGCAACATTGCCTCGTTGAAAAGTCGTTTGTTCTCTATGGCCACCACAATCACATTGGTAATGGTTTGAAGGAAGTTTAGATTACGCACCACTGGGCTAATCGTGCGTTCTTCCTTTACATCTGAAAGGAGCAAATAGGCGAGTGCATGCTCTTTATGAAATACCGGGATGATGTAATCGAAAGCAGAGAGTTGCTCTCCATCTGACTCATTAAGCACCTTGAATTCATCCTACTTGAGAAGCGATTCAAAGTATTCTGTGCGAAGTTCTTCCTCTTCCAATTTTCTTGAAAGTGCCTTCACCCATAGGTTTCCTTCCTTGCGTACAAAGAGGTAGCGCTCAATTTGTAGATCTTCAGAAAGTATTTTATCAAGTAAGGCGAAAAGTTTACCAGATTTACGGTTGTTGTTGATGGCTTTGGTAACCGTCAAAAGCTTCCGCAAAAGGGTTTTGCTTTCAGAGAGTTTTTTCTTGAGCTGATCGCGCTCCATAGGCTTATGTCATTCCATTTGGCGGAGCTTGCGAAGTGCCTCGGGTAAGGCTTTTATCGCAGCAAGTTCTCTGAATTTTGTCCTGAATTCTCCAGCGGGGCTGCCGAAGTAAACCTTTCCTGCTTCGATGCTCTGACTTGTTCCTGATTGTGCGTACATCGTTGCGCCTTTGCCAACCCTTAAGCCCGAAGCGAGTCCTACTTGGCCCCACAAGGTAACTTCGTCTTCTATTACAACGCATCCGGCGATACCTACTTGAGCTGCAATCAAACAATCCTTTCCAATCACCGTATCGTGTCCGATGTGAACATGATTGTCAATTTTAGATCCGTCGCCAATTTTGGTGTCTGAGGTAACTCCTTTATCAATGGTGCAGGAAGCTCCTATTTCTACATCTGTTCCAATAACCACTCTTCCACAACTTGGAAATTCCAGGTATTTCCCTTCCTTTTTCTGAAAGTAAAAAGCGTGGCTACCAATAACAGCATTGGCATGGACAATGCTGTTTTTCCCAATGTATACATCGTCGTAGATAACCACATTCGGATGAAGGACAACCCCTTCAGCAATGTGCACATTGTTTCCTAAATGAACGCCGCCATATACCACAGCACTAGAGTGTACTTGCGTGTCAACTCCAATATGACTTATGTCGTGATGAAAGTCTTTAAAATGACGGATGAGTCGAATGAAATCATTGAAGGGCTCCTCAGAAAGTAGAATACCTTTTCTCTCCGGGAACTCGACTTCTTGATCGAGAATCACGCAGCTTGCCTTGGATTCAAGTGCAGGTTGGTAATACTTGGGATGGTCGGAGAAAACGATGTCGCCTTCTTCAACTACATGAATTTCATTTAAACCGGTGAGAAGCAAGTCAGGATTCCCCCTGAATTCAATGGACAGAAGCTCAGCAATTTCTTTTAGGCTATGTCCTTGCGGGAATTTCATGACTTAACGCGCTCAGAGTATTGACCCGTTCGTGTATCGATTTTTACCCGATCACCTTGGTTGATGAAGAGAGGTACCTTTATCTCAATACCAGTACCTGTAGTAGCTGCCTTGTATGTGTTGGTAGCAGTATCTCCTTTAATTCCAGGTTCAGTGTATGCTATTTCAAACTCCATAAATGGAGGCAATTCACAGATTAGTGGCGTTTCCGTATCAGCCTTCACAAGAATTTCAACGTGCTCACCTTCTTTCAAGAATTGTGGATTGTCGATGAGTTTTTCCTCAATGTAGGTCTGCTCGTAGGTGTTGGCATCCATGAAATGAAAGCCTTGGTCGTCCTTGTACAGAAACTGATATTTACGGCGTTCTATGCGTACTTCAGTGACTTTAACTCCTGCCGAAAAGGTGTTGTCCAGCACTCTGCCGGTAGTAAGGCTCTTTAGCTTGGTTCGCACAAAGGCGGGCCCTTTGCCTGGCTTTACATGTTGGAATTCTGTGATGGTGAACAGGTCGTGATTGTACTCAATGCACAAACCATTTCTGAAATCTGCGGTAGTAGCCATAGCTAACTAGATTTTAATTCTTCAATATTTAAATGCTCGGTGCAGAAGGTGTATTCCTGCTTCTTGGCATTGCTAAAAACAATGATAAGCCTTTTTCCCATCTGGGATGTGACGTAGTTTTCATACCATTTAGCGGCCTTTGCGTCAAGATTGCTAAGTGGTTCATCGAGCAGAACCAAATCGGTGTCAGCTGCCATGGCTAAACCAATGCGAAGACGCTGCATCATTCCAGATGAAAAGTCGCCCAATTCTTTGTCCAAGGAATCCTCAAGTCCAAAATCTCGGGCCAGTTCTTCAAGGTTCGGGGCATTTCGAAAAGGCTTCATTTTGGAATAAAGCTCGAGGTACTCGCGTAAACTAAAAAGCAATTCAAGCTCTAAGATGGGAGATGCGATGCTCAGGTGTCGAAACCACTCAAGCTCATCAACAAGTTGGTTGTTCTGTGTATGCTGGAGTTCTCCCTCGCTTGCTTCCGAGAAGCCAGCTATAAGGCGGAGTAAGGAGCTTTTTCCAGAAGCATTGGGGCCGATGATTGCGTATTTATTGGGTGCTTCGAAACTAAAATCAAGATGCCGAAACAGCCAAGTTTTACCAAACTTCTTTCCAAGGTCTCGGGCTTCAACCTTCATGCTTCCTATTGATTCCCGCGCATAATTCCCTTTTTAGAATCTCGAATAAATTCTAAAATGTAGTCCTTCTCTGGACTATCAGGAAGTTCACTTTCCACCAGTCCTATCGCTTTGGAGGTGTTCTGGTTTTGGACGTAAATGACCCGATAAATATCTTCAATGCGCGTAATTTCTTCGTCCGACATACCGCGTCGACGCATTCCGATGGCATTGATGCCTACATATGAAAGTGGCTCACGAGCTGCTTTTACAAATGGCGGCACGTTTTTCCGAACCTTAGAGGTTCCAGCAATGAAGGAATACTTTCCAATTCTAATGAATTGCTGAACAGCTACTAGGCCCTCTAAAACACAATGATCTTCAATGATGGAATGACCAGCTAAGGCAACGCTGTTTGCGATAATGCAATGATCTCCGATGAGGCAGTCATGCGCAACATGAACGTAGGTCATAATGAGGCAATTCGCCCCAATCCTAGTTTCCATCTGGTCCGCGGTGCCACGATTGATGGTTACATATTCACGAAGTGTTGTGTTATCTCCAACGTGTGTCAGGGTGTATTCCTCATCAAATTTTAAATCTTGTGGGACGGCTGAAACAATAACACCAGGAAAAATTTGGACGTTGTTGCCAATGCGAGCGCCGTCAAATATGACAGAGTTGGAACCTATCCAACAATTCTCTCCGATTTCAACATCTCCTTCAATGGTGACAAAGGGGTCAATTTTGGTGCCTTTGCCGATCTTGGCATTGGGGTGAATGTACGCAAGTTCGCTCATCCGCGATTCTTCACGATTTGCGCCATTAGCTCTCCCTCACAAGCAACTTGATTTCCAACGAAGGCGGTGGCTTTCATTAAACACATTCCTCTTCGGATAGGCGCTACAAGTTCCATTTTCAAGATCAAAGCATCGCCGGGGCTCACTCTTCTCTTAAATTTTACTTTATCAATTTTCGCAAAGTAGGTGCTGTACAATTCCGGTTCATCAACTGAGTTTAGAACCAAAATACCTCCTGTTTGCGCAAGGGCTTCCACTATTAATACTCCCGGCATTACGGGCTCCTCTGGGAAGTGTCCGTTGAAGAATTCCTCATTGCGAGTAACGTTCTTCACACCAACAACATAATTCTCGCCCATTTCAATGACCTTATCGATCAGTAAGAACGGGTAGCGGTGAGGAAGAAGCTTTGTGATTTGCTGCACATCTATGATGG
>CAXAIH010000136.1:0-6016 GCA_963968755.1 uncultured Flavobacteriales bacterium | reverse complement strand
TTCTTCTACCGCACTCAAACGTGGGTACGAGCGGAATAGTTAGAGTTTAACGAAACGGATTTGTTGTTTCAACTCAGGCAGGGAAAGAAAGTAAATCCCTGATTCCAAGCTCGAAACATCAATCGAAGAATCTGTAAAACCCTGAAGCACCAAGCGTCCTTCGGGGTTTTTTATTGTGAATTTCTTTTTGCCCTCAACTTGCAAACCCAATTTGTCGAGAACTGGATTCGGGAATATAGAGATTTGATCGAGTTCAACTTCATTCAGACTCAACCAGAAGGGCGCATTCGTAGCGTCCACACCAAGTGTTTTGGAAACGCCACCTGAGAAATTGAATACGAAGGCCAGTTTTAAGTCTTGAGAGGAAGAGATTCCAGAGTAAATGGTTGTTGAGAGCTGGATGGATTCCTTTGGCTCAATTACAAACGGAGGTGTCGGATCGCCTGAAAGGGCAGTAATAATAACCTTTTCGAGTATACTCGCAGTAATTGTATCAATAGACTCCAAGGTGATGGAAGTGTCTCCTTCATTAAGGATTTCAATAAAGAAGGAATTGGATCCTGACCTTGTATCGTAAGGTATAATTATACTGTCTTTAGGCCAAACAGAAACTCTATTAGTCGAATCATTCCGGCTGAATCCTTCTAATTTATTGATTCTCTCAATGAACTGAGGGTAATCAACAAAAGGACTTCTGTTGCCTTGATAGGTATCAATATCGTCGTTTCGCTTCTCTTCAATCGCATCTACTGGAAACTGCTTGTGCCAGTCGCGCATGGTAGCTTCCATGGGCCGGAAGAAATCGCCCAAGTTTCCGTATCGGAGCTGAAAATACATCATGGATCGAGCGATACGCCCTTTTACAAAATCCCTTGGTTCAAAGGCGGTACTAGATCTTTTGGAACCTGCACTCCCAACAGCTGATCCACTAGGGGCCATTCCAAAAGGTAAATTGCCCCTTGAACTATTTGCGCCCCCGTCAGCAGGATACAGATGATGCAGGTCCGATTTCATGGGCTCATTTGAGCTGCCCATACTCTGCGGATAACTGTGCTCGGTATTAAAACCCATGTTTTGAGCAGCAGTACGATTTGAATAATTGGAAGCAACAAGTGCTGTGTAGACACCTTCTAGCTTATTCACAGAGGAAACTCTCCCGTTTTCTTTCCAGTTGTCGATATTCATGAACATACGATCACGCGCTGTATTGTAGCCCAAGTTGGTGGCAGAACTGATGATGTCCGTGAGTTCAGCCTTAAGTGCTTCTTCACGCAAATCATAGGTGCTTCCGTAATAGGTTTTAGGAAACAAAATTCTCCCTTTCACCCGATAAGCATGAGCCCCTAAAAGTTTGTGGGAAAAAATAATATAGGTATCAAAATTCAAATTCTGATCTGAAGCAAAAGCAACCCACATGGTATCCTTAGAACCTGTGGTATCAAATTCAAGTTGGTTAAGCACGGCATATGCGTGATAATCACCGTAAACAGCAGGTGCATACGGCTGTATCTGAATAGAAGTATCTCGCCCGTGATAGGTGACTACCACCATCTTCGTGTCCGCAATGCCAGGAGAAAGGGACCCAAAATTTAAGCGGTCAGGAGAGAAGCTAAACAAGTCCTGAGCCTGCGCCGAAAAACCAAGAGAAAGTATTGAGAGCAGCAACCAAATATTCTTCATAACACAAAGGTAACTAGAAAGGCCAACAAACCACATAGGCAATTACTTTTGTCGAACATGTTAAACGTCTCCAACCTAGGTGTTAATTTTCAAGGAACCGACCTCTTCCAAGGCATCACCTTCGTGGTGAATAAAAAAGATCGTATTGGTCTGGTTGGAAAAAATGGCGTTGGGAAATCCACCATTCTAAAGATTATTTCTGGTGTTCAAGCAGCCAGCGCGGGCCAAGTAGATCGGCAAGGTGAAATTGAAGTGGGCTATTTGCCTCAAGAATTCAATTACAACAGCGACCGAAGCGTACTTGATGAAACCAAAATGGCTTTCGAGAAAGTCATACTCACTGAGCAGCGCATCGAGGAGATCAGTGAAGAAATTGGCACCCGTGAGGATTACGAATCGGAAGCGTACCAAGAACTTATAGAGGAACTCAATCACCTCTACGAATACTTGAACCATCTTGACGTGGATAAGTCCGAGAGCAAGATTGAGCGAGTTTTGAAAGGCTTGGGATTTGAAGAAAAAGACTTCGATCGTCCATTGCGGGAATTCAGCGGTGGCTGGCAAATGCGTGTGGAGCTTGCCAAGCTCATCCTGGCTAAACCAGAAGTACTGCTTTTGGATGAACCCACCAACCACCTCGATATTGAGAGTATTCTTTGGCTAGAGACCTTCTTCAATGAATACGATGGTGCCTTGATCATGATTTCGCACGATAGAATGTTCTTGGACAATGTGACCAACAGAACCATTGAAATCGTTCACGGTAGAATTTACGACTACAAAGTTGCTTACAGTAAGTTTCTCACACTTCGTGAAGAGCGCGTACAGCAGCAAGAAAAAAAAAAAAAAAATCAGCAGTCGTACATCAAGCAACAAGAGAAGTTTATTGAACGCTTTCGTGCAAAGAACACCAAAGCCAAGCAGGTTCAGAGTAAAATCAAACAGCTCGACAAAATTGAACGTGTGCAGTTCGATGAAATCGATGGTTCAGAAATTGCCTTTCGCTTCCCTACTCCACCACGTTCGGGTGAACTTGTTTCTGAAGCCAAGGATTTGGATAAATCCTACGGTTCGCATCAGGTGCTGAAGGACTTAAATTTTAAGATCTTACGCGGCGAGCGTGTGGCTTTTGTCGGAAAGAATGGTATGGGTAAATCCACACTCATCAAACTTCTTGTAGGCGAAGAGCAAGGCGAAGGTGAGGTTCGCCTCGGACACAACGTAGAACTTGGTTATTACGCACAGGTTCAGGAAAATACGATTAACCCAAAGCGCACCGTTCTGCAAACGCTCGAAGATGTAGCTACTGGAGATTGGAGCAAAGGACACAGACTTCGAGCTCTGCTCGGTTCATTTCTATTCCGTGATCAGGACATGGACAAAAAGGTAAGTGTGCTCAGTGGAGGAGAAAAATCACGTCTAGCCCTTTCTCGCATGCTGCTTAAAGACAACAATCTGCTGATTCTGGATGAGCCCACCAATCACCTCGACCTCGCTTCGAAGGACGTTCTCAAAAAAGCGCTAATGGATTATGCGGGTACCTTGATACTCGTATCTCACGATAGATCCTTCTTGCAAGATTTAACGCAGCGCACATTTGAATTTAAGGACGGAAAGATCAAAGAACACGGCGGTGACATCAACGACTTCTTGGCACATCACCATGTAGACAATTTCAGAGCCTTTGAATTGGACCCAACAGCCAAGGTGGTGAAAACGACCAAGAAAACAGAGAAGGTTTCTGAAAACAAGGAGGAATATACCAACCGAAAAGAGCGAACAAAGAAGTTACGTGGACTTCAGAAAGAAGT
Organism: uncultured Flavobacteriales bacterium; assembly: GCA_963968755.1. Lineage (GTDB taxonomy): Bacteria > Bacteroidota > Bacteroidia > Flavobacteriales_G > Salibacteraceae > UBA4419. Next base: position 2,525 of record CAXAIH010000136.1, on the reverse strand, counting down.
TAAAACGCTGGAGCGACGAATGGAGCAAATGGAGGAAGAACTCTCGGTTCTAGAAGGGGAAATGGCAGATCCAGAGCTCTATGCCAACGAACCAGAAAAGAGCAAGCAACTCTTTTTTGAGCATGCAGACTTGAAAAGACGGATTGATCAGAAAATGACGAACTGGGAAAAACTCAGCGAGGAAAAAGAAGACTTAGAAACACAGGAATAAATGGTAAAGGCAAGCTTTCTCAACCATCCCGTAATCGTTGTTGATAGCCGCAAGAAGATCTTGCCACCCTCAAAAGTAACCTTGAGGAAATGGGATTCACCAAAATGCTCTCTTACAACTCTACCGAAGATTGTCTGGCTTTCCTGAGAGGTAAAAAGACGCGTGCTGCCCGAGTGATTGTTGACACTGCACTACCCAATGAAAGCGCCGTAGAGCTTGCCGACAAGTTGATGAATCACTATCGACTGCACTTTGTATTTAGTTCTTGGATGGAAGATGCTCATGAACTGGAAAAAGTGCACTACACCATTCCCTTTGGTATCCTCACCAAGACAAGCGACCAAGCATTAATGGAGTTTTCCTTGGAATCTGCTTTCACCTTAATTGAACTGCGCCGACTCTTAAATATCAAAAACGAAGATTTAGGCAGAGCGAATCGAATTGTAGCCAAGCAGAAGTCTGATTTGGCGGAGTGTATTGAAAGTGCTCGTGATATTCATAGGGCCATCCTGCCTGAGCCTGAAGGTTTCCGTCATCATGTGAGCGACTTTTTCATCATGAACCACCCTAAGTCGGTGATTGGTGGAGACTTCCCTTGGTATTACGAAATAGACTCCTACCACATCCTCTTGCCTAAGTAGATTGCACGGGACACGCGCTTTCTGAAAGTTTGATCAGCTTACTAGCAAACGACGACCTCAATCGGATTGTGCGTGATTTTGAAGTCACGGAACCTGCTGATATCTGCTGGTTGAATGACCGCGAGATGCTCGAAACCAATAAATCAGAATCGAACCACCTTGAGGCAGCGCCCGGAATGAAGATATTGGTTTACAATTTGGACCATGAACAGCGCAGACTTTGATTTTCTGGTGCCCGTAGACCACTCTATTTAATTCGAGGTGGACAACTGGAGATTTACAAAGGGTACCACGCACCTGTTGGCCTGTACGCTGCTGAAGGCAAAAACTAAGGGAGGAACAGTTTGGACCTAGAGGAGGGCTACAGAGTCATTGTACTCTCGGATGGCTACACAGACCAAATCGCAGGTGAAGACATCCAGAAATTGAAATCCTCCGGATTGCAGAAATACATCAAAGAATCCCTGCACATGACTGTGAAGGAACAGGGCGAATACTTGGAAAGCATGTTCAAGAAATACAAGGGACGGCATCAGCAGATGGACGACACCTTATTGGCCATCATTGAATTCTAGTCCATATCTCATTGCTTTCGAACCATATCCTCGACTGAGGTGTTCATTTTTTTTAAAGATCAGTTATGAGCCTAAGCATCGGAGATCAAATCCCAGAGTTTTCACTTCTCGACGAACAAGAAGTTGAGCGCAGTTTCAAAGCGCCATTCGAAAAGCATATTGTCTTTTTCTTTTACCCAAAAGACAATACTCCTGGTTGCACGAAGGAGGCTTGCGCTTTTAGAAACGCCTGTGAAGATTTCAGCGAGAAAGGCGTGGATATTTACGGTATAAGCAACGATTCATCTGCTTCTCACCGAGGATTCAAATCGAGCAACAACCTTCCCTACCCTCTACTATCAGACCCTAAAGGAAAGCTCCGAGAAAAATTTGGTGTAAAAAAGGACTTGTTTGGTCTACTCTCAGGCCGTGTGACCTACATCGTTGATGAGCAAGGGACAGTTCAGCATATCTACAAGTCTCACCTGAACATTGACGGGCACATCAAGGAATCTCTTGAAGCAGTTGACCGCATCAACTCAGCCCAGAAAGTCTAGTCGCTTCACGAGCAATCTTCTTTCTCAGTGACTCTGAAATTGGTGCTAAGGGTGGACGCATGTCCAGGCTTCCGATTCCAAGTTCGTTCAATGCCGCTTTTACGCCACCCGGATTTCCCTCGGCAAAAAGCAAGTCGATCATTCCATTCATCTCGAAATACTTCTTGCGCGCTGTGGTATAGTCGCCATCCAATGATTCACGTACCATATCCGAGAACAGACGTGGAAAAGCATTGGCAATTACGGAAATCACTCCGTCACCTCCAACCGACATGTGCGGTACTGAAAGCGCATCATCGCCGGAGAGAACAAGGAAGTTCTTCGGACTGTTCTTCACCACCTTAGCCACTTGCTCTAAATCACCAGCAGCCTCCTTCGTGGCGATAATCTTATCAAAATCCTTTGCGAGAGAAACCGTCGTTTCCCACTGCAAGTTCGAGGCTGTCCGACCGGGAACATTGTATAAGATAATGGGCACTGGACTCTGCTCAGCAATCATTCTATAGTGCTTGTAGATTCCACCTTGAGTCGGTTTGTTGTAATAAGGGCTTACGGATAGAAT
>CAXAIH010000135.1:0-6141 GCA_963968755.1 uncultured Flavobacteriales bacterium | reverse complement strand
CCTCTAACTCAGGGAGGAGCCGCCCCTCTATATTTTTAATGTTTAGCACGTCGCCGTTGAAGGCCGTTACTTGGGCTTGCTGAACATTTGTTTCTAAGCCAAAACGTCCGAGTTCAGATTCTAAATAATCTGCGCATTTTTTATGAGAACTGCTATTTGGAACCCGAGGGCCAAAGGCAACTTGATTTTCGACGAAGACAAAAGCGCTGTCTGAACGAAAGCTTGGAACTGAGTCTAGAGCGATAAATGGCTTCGAGGGCTTTTTAGGAAATTCGACTTTCCTGTGCTCCTTGGTTTCACAGGAACTCGCAATGAGCGCAATCAGAATGGCTACAGCTGTCAACCTCATGCCTGAACGCGTAACTTCAAATTTGAGATCATATCCTTCACAAGCTCTGGAAGACGATATTTTTCCTCCCAAGCCCAATCGGCTCGAGCAATGGAGTCGTCGATACTGGCTGGCCAACTGCTTGCAATTTCTTGTCTGAAATCTGGGCTGTAAGCAATCTCGAAATTTGGAATGTGTTTTTGAATTTCTGCACTTAGGACTTCAGGTGAGAAGGACATCGCAGAGATGTTGTAGCTGTTCCTAATTTTGATGTTTGAATCGTCCTGATCCATAATGCCTATGGTTGCTCGAATTGCGTCCTCCATATGCATCATTGGTAGAAAAGTGCCCTTGTTTAAAAAGCAATTAAATCGCTCTCCCTTTAAAGCGCTGTAAAAGATGTCAACTGCATAATCTGTTGTTCCTCCTCCCGGAAGCGATTTCCAGCCGATGAGACCAGGGTAGCGAATGGAGCGAACGTCAACAGCGAAGCGCTTATGATAATAATTGCACCATTGTTCACCAGCTTGCTTGGCAATACCATAAACGGTATCGGGTTCAATAATGGTGTTTTGGGGTGTGTTTTGTCGAGGAGTATTTGGCCCAAAAACAGCGATGGAGCTTGGCCAAAAAATCTTTTTTATCAATCCATCTTTTGCCAAATTAAGCACATTAAACAAGCCGTTGATCGAGAGCTCCCAGGCAAATTCGATGTGTTTTTCAGCAGTGGCAGATAGAAGCGCAGCGAGATGATAAACCTCCGTGATGGATTCGCGTTGAACCAAATCTCTAAGCGCCGACTCATCTAAACAATCCAAAACTTCGAACCTACCTTGAAATTCCGGGTCGGTTTTTACGTCGGTGCTCAGGACATTTTCAGAACCGAGCTTATTGGAAAGACTGCTGCTAAGCTCACGTCCAACTTGGCCTAGAGAGCCTATAATCAGTGCTTTTCTACTCATTTGCTTGATGCAATAACCTGCACAAACAAATGTATCAATTTTGCGCTGCAGGCAAGGGAAATGGCTTGATGCACATCAGTTTCTTTGATGTGATTAAATTTACCTTTGACACAAATTTAACCAGATGCCCTTTTACCATAAGCTAGGTCGATTTCCGCACAAGAGACACACGACATTTAAAAAGCCGGACGGCAACATTCATTACGAAGAGCTTTTTGGTACCATTGGTTTCGATGGAATGTCTTCCCTCATATACCACATGTATCGACCAACAATGGTGCGAGAAATTGGGCAATCCAAGAATATTTCGCCTGAAGTGGCCATTGATAAAAATCTGAAGTCCTACAGATTTAGAGGATTTCAAGTGAAGCCCGCTGATGATTATTTGGAAAGTCGGACTCCAGTTTTGGTGAACAGCGATTGCTACATAAGTCTAGCTGCTCCGCGAAAATCTCTTACAGAGTACTTCTATAAAAACACCGATGCCGACGAGATGATTTTCGTTCACAAAGGCAGCGGCACACTTAGAACATTTCTCGGAAAAATTCCATTTACACCTGGCGATTACTTGCTCATTCCTAGAGGGATGATTTATCAAATCGATTTTGATCAGGAGGACAATCGCCTTTTCATCGTGGAGTCTTTCAGTCCAATGTACACGCCTAAACGGTACAGAAATTACTTTGGTCAGTTGCTTGAGCATTCCCCATTCTGTGAGCGAGATCTTAGGCCACCAACAGATTTAGAAACATTCGATGAGAAAGGATCTTTCTTGATGAAGATTAAAAAGGAAGATGTTCTCTACGATTTTGAGTACGCTTCGCATCCATTCGATGTAGTTGGTTGGGACGGCTATAATTACCCATATGCCTTTTCAATTCATGATTTCGAACCGATTACAGGTCGAGTTCATTTACCGCCGCCAATCCATCAAACATTTGAAACGGCGGCCTTTGTAGTCTGTTCTTTCGTGCCTCGTTTGTATGATTATCATCCCGAATCTATTCCCGCTCCATACAACCACAGCAACATCGATTCCGATGAGGTGCTGTACTATGTAGACGGTGACTTTATGAGTCGGAATGACATTGGACCTGGACATATATCCTTGCATCCAGCCGGAATCCCACACGGGCCTCACCCCGGCGCAACAGAAAGAAGCATTGGCGAAAAAGAAACCGAAGAGCTTGCCGTAATGGTTGATACCTTTAAGCCTTTGAAGATTACGAAACAAGCCATGGAAATTGCCGACGATCAATACTACAAGTCTTGGTTGGAATAAGTTGGAAGAAAGAATTAGAGCATTAATAAATCACCAAAGAAGTTAGGGATGAGGACTGGACTAAAAAACGCAGAATACGGATTAGAGAAAATTTTCGAAGGAGCTGAGGATTTCCTTCCCTTGAATGGAACCGACTACATTGAATTGTATGTTGGTAATGCGAAGCAAGCTTCACATTACTACCGAACTGCATTTGGCTTTCAAGCACATGCTTACGCCGGTTTAGAAACGGGTGTTCAAGATCGGGTGTCCTATGTTCTCAAGCAAGATAAAATTCGACTTGTCCTTACAACGCCGCTCCAAAAGGACGGACCTATCAACGACCATATAAACAAGCACGGAGATGGCGTTCGTGTTGTTGCCCTTTGGGTTGATGACGCCACAAAAGCATGGGAAGAAACAACCTCTCGAGGAGCGAAGTCTTTCATGAAGCCTCAAAAAGAGGAAGATGATAATGGTTATGTAGTGCGCTCAGGGATACATACCTACGGAGAGACGGTACACATCTTTGTAGAACGAAGTAATTATAACGGAGTTTTCCTCCCTGGTTATGAGAAATGGGAAAGTTCCTACCAACCAGAATCAGTTGGTTTCAAATACGTCGATCATATGGTTGGGAATGTGGGCTGGAACGAGATGGATACTTGGTCTGAGTTTTACGGAAAGGTGATGGGCTTTACGCAACTTGTTTCCTTCGACGACAAGGACATCAGTACCGACTTTACCGCACTTATGTCAAAAGTGATGACCAATGGAAATGGTCGTATCAAGTTTCCAATCAACGAACCTGCAGAAGGCAAGAAAAAATCGCAAGTTGAAGAATACCTCGACTTTTATAATGGACCGGGGGTTCAGCATATAGCCATTGCATCAGACAACATTATTCATACGGTGACCGAATTGCAGAAGCGAGGTGTAGACTTCCTTTTTGTACCATCCACCTATTACGATGAGGTTCTAGACCGAGTCGGCGAAATCGACGAAGACCTTGCCCCACTTAAGGAGCTTGGAATTCTCATCGACCGCGATGATGAGGGTTACCTACTTCAGATTTTCACAAAACCGGTATCTGATCGACCTACTTTATTTTTTGAAATCATTCAAAGAAAAGGAGCTCAGAGTTTCGGTAAGGGAAATTTCAAAGCCCTCTTTGAAAGCATCGAACGCGAACAAGAACGTCGCGGTACACTTTAAGAATCAGAACAATCCGATGGAGCTTTTTGTCTATACGGCAGGAAGTGTTTCTAACCTAAACTTATTAGATCGATGGAGATCAAGAGCACAAAGAAGAGCAGTTCAACCGCCAACACACCTCGCGTTTTGGCATTTTATTCGGGAGAACTTCCTGAAGAAGTAAAGAATCAGAAGTGGCTAGCTGCAGAATTTAAAAAAGAGAAGTCCTTGGTTTCTGTGCCAAGCGAAGCGGGCGAAACTCACTACCTCAGTATCCGCAAGAAAGAACAACAAGGAGCTCAAGCCGAAGCTGCTCGTTTGGCCGGACATCAGATTTGTGCTTTGGTTAATTCAGCCAAAGCAAAAAGTGTACTGCTAGAAGCCAATTTGAGCAAAGAGGATGGTCTAGCTCTCGCAGAAGGAATTGCGCTTTCAAACTATCAATTCCTGAAATACTTCAACGACGCCAAGAAGAGAGCAAATTCTTTGACGAGCATTGAATTGAATTTGTCGGGTCTGAAGAAGAATGGTTTGTCAGATTTAAACGCCCTAGTTCACGCCACGTACGAGGCAAGAACTTTGGTAAATGAGCCATTCAACTTTCTTACAGCTGTTCAGTATTCAAAAGAAATGAAGCGCATCGGAAAAGCTTTTGGCTTTAGGGTGGAAACCTTCAACGAAAAGAAAATTGAAAGTCTAAAAATGGGTGGCCTCTTGGCTGTCAACAAAGGTTCTATTGAGCCGCCGACCTTCAACATCCTGGAATACAAACCTGCAAAGGCCAAGAATAAGAAACCAATTGTGCTGGTAGGAAAAGGAGTTGTGTATGATACAGGTGGCTTGAGCTTAAAGCCCACCGCAAATTCCATGGATTTTATGAAGTGCGATATGGGTGGATCTGCCGCCGTAGTGGGTGCAATTGCCGCAACAGCAAAAGCAAACTTGCCACTTTACATAATCGCTCTAGTTCCGGCCGTTGAGAACCGCCCAGGTGGTAATGCATACGCACCGGGCGATGTTATCACGATGTACAATGGCAGTACGGTTGAAGTTCTAAATACAGACGCTGAGGGTCGATTGATTTTGGCCGACGCACTCACTTATGCGCAGAAATACGAACCTGAATTGGTGATTGACATGGCGACCCTCACAGGAGCAGCTGCGAGAGCTATTGGCGGCCAAGGGGTAGTGACTATGGGAACTGCAGACCAAGAAACACATGATGAATTGAAAGAAGCTGGCTTCAGAACCTACGAACGGATAGCACAATTCCCATTCTGGGAAGAGTATTCTGAGAGTTTGAAATCTACCATAGCTGATCAGAAAAACCTTGGAGGTCCTGATGCGGGCATGATCACAGCTGGAAAGTTTTTGGAACCCTTCACGAAAAAGAATGGGAAGCACGCATATCCTTGGATTCACATCGATATCGCAGGTCCTGCCTACACCTTCAGCCCAACAAATTATCGCGGTATTCAAGGAACAGGAGTAGGTACACGCTTGGTTTTTGATTTTTTGAAAGCCAGAGCGAATGGCTGACCAGAAGAGTCGTCCCATCCTCGGCATTAGTATGGGTGATCCGAATGGCTTGGGTCCGGAGGTGATCTTAAAAACCTTCCGTGATTCACGTATGCTGGACCAGTGTGTGCCCGTGGCATACGGGTCAAAACTCGCATTTGAACACTATATGCAACTTTACAAATGGAACACCTACAAATACAAGTGTATTGATTCGATTTCCGATTTAGATCGAACATGCCTGAACATTATTGACGTGTGTCCTGACTTCAATGAAATGGCCATTGGCTCCTCCAACGAAGCTGGTGGTAGGGCTTCATGGAAGAGTCTTGAAGCCGGCGTCAAATCCCTAAAGGACAATACCATTGACGCATTAGTTACCGCACCCATTAATAAGCACAATATTCAGTCGGCAGACTTTTCCTTTCCTGGACATACCGAATATTTGGCTCAAGAAGCAGGTGAAGAAGAGGCACTGATGTTGTTGGTGCACCAAAATTTGCGTGTGGGAATGGTTACTGGGCACATTCCTTTGAAAGAGGTTTCGTCTAAAATTACGGCCAAGAGCATTCGTCGAAAGCTGAAGTTGATGGAACGTTCATTGATTGAGGATTTTGGAAAGGAAAGTCCACGAATTGCCGTCTTGGGTCTCAACCCTCATGCTGGTGATCAAGGACTTTTAGGTACGGAGGAAAAAGAGTTGATAGCTCCCTTGCTGGCTGAAATGCAAGAAAATGGTCATTTTTTTATGGGTCCATTTCCAGCAGACGGATTTTTTGGTTCTGGAAATTTTCAAAATTTCGACGGCATTTTAGTGATGTATCACGATCAAGCATTGGCGCCTTTTAAGTCCTTAGCTTTTAACCGCGGAGTCAATT
>CAXAIH010000134.1:0-6154 GCA_963968755.1 uncultured Flavobacteriales bacterium | reverse complement strand
CCTTTTGCTTATGCATCTTAAGCAGACACATGCCTTTTTTGAAGTTGGCCATGTGATGTGTTGGCTTGATCTCTATAACACCGTCCTACTCTCCCATGGCTTTCACCCAGTCTTGTCTATGGTAATAGATGTTCGCTCTGTACATTCTGTAATCTACTTTCGACGGGTCAGCTTGAATTAAGTTCTAAAACTCAATTAAGGCGTTGTCGTAGTCCTTCATTTTCTATGAAGCAAAGGCCTTGTAATTAAGCGCATTGTAAAAGCCTGGTTTCAACTCCAGAACTTTTGACATCACATCTCTGGTCTTTTCGTATTCACCGAGTTTATAGTGACAAATGGCCATATTGAAATAGGCCTTCTCGTAATCAGGTGAAATCTCGATGGCTTTTTGACTTCTACTTGAGCATTTAAGATTTGCTCAAACAAGGCTAGAATTTCAATGGTATCGAGCTCAGAAGAAGATTGCCCTGCAGAGGACAGGCTGCATGCCATGAAGGCGAAGCAAAGAAATGTGGCCGAAGCTCGCACGATGGTACTTATTTGCAATGATCCTTGAGAGAGGAAATCACGGCTTCAGACTGGTAGCCGGTTTCAACGAAAATCTCAAACTCTTCAAAGCTTATTTTTTCTTGCCTGCGTAGAGAAATGCAAACGCACGATTTATCAATGCTTCATAGTTATCTGGGTCTTTTATAAGAACTTCGTTGTAAAGGCTAATGGCCTCCTCATTATTCTTGAGATGTAAGTGGCAATTCCCAATGAATATTTTGTCTTCGAGCGGATTTCTGTGCTGGCGTAATTCTGAGAGCCCAGAGAATAAATTGATTGCATCCTCGTATTCACCATGATGGCAAAGAGCAACACATTTTAGGAAAATGAAGTTCGTGTCATTCGGCGACTTCTCTAGAATAAAGTCAAGGTCACGGATGGCCTCGCCAAATTGCTGCATGTGAATCAACAGCATGGAGCGTTGATAACGTGCTAGGGTGTAATTGGCATTCTTGGTAATGGCTAAATTGAAATATTTCCTCGCATCGCCTAGTTTCGCCAGCCCATAATATGCAAGAGCACATTTAAAATAAGCATTTGCATTCATACTATCAAGCTCAATGGCCTTCTTGTACGAAACCATAGCTCGGTAATATTTTTTCGTCTCGATCATTCTATCACCGTGCGCTTGGTAGTCTTCAGAATCCTGACTATGCACCCGAACGGACACGACGATCAATAAAAATATTAACCACTTAATTCGTGCCATGTTATTACTACAAATAAAAAAAGAAGTCTTTGTGGAATTCTAACTTTACCGCCAGCTTACACAAAACTTTGTTGAAATCGTGGATAAAATTTTAGTTGCAAATAGAGGAGAGATAGCTCTGCGCATCATGCGCACATGTAAGGATATAAATATCAGCACTCTGGCTGTGTTTTCAGAGGTTGATAGACATGCGCCTTTTGTTCGATATGCTGACGAGTCAGTTTGTATTGGACCAGCCCAATCTTCAGAATCTTATCTAAGAATTGATAAAATCATTCAGGTCGCTAAGGACTATGGCGCGGATGCCATCCATCCAGGCTATGGTTTTTTATCAGAAAATGCTGAATTTGCTGAGCAAGTTCAGCAAGCAGGATTGACTTTGATTGGACCGTCGGCCCATTCGATGAGAATTATGGGTTCAAAGCTCGCAGCTAAAGAAGCAGTCTCAAAATATGACATCCCCATGGTGCCGGGAACTCCCGGTGCAATACATAATCCAGAGGAGGCCGTTGAAATGGCGGAAAAAATCGGATACCCGGTCCTTATAAAAGCTTCCGCTGGAGGAGGTGGAAAAGGGATGCGTATAGTTGAAAAACGAGAGGAACTACAAGAGCAAATTCAAAGAGCTCAAAGTGAGGCCCGTTCTGCCTTTGGTGATGATGCCGTATTCGTTGAAAAGTTTGTTTCTAAACCTCGGCACATTGAATTTCAAGTGATGTGTGACAGTCAAGGAAATGGAATTCATCTCTTCGAGCGGGAGTGCTCCATCCAACGTCGTCACCAAAAGGTAATTGAAGAAGCTCCTTCTTGTATTCTTACAGAAGAAATGCGCCAAGAAATGGGTGAATGCGCAATTCGCGTGGCTCAGAGTTGTGATTATCTGGGTGCAGGAACTGTTGAGTTTTTGGTCGATGACAAGCTCAATTATTACTTCCTCGAAATGAACACAAGACTCCAAGTTGAACATCCAGTAACGGAAATGATTACGGGAATGGATTTGGTTCGAGAGCAAATTGAAATTGCACGCGGAAAAGAGCTTTCAGTTAAGCAAGATGAAGTGAAAATTAATGGACACTCTTTAGAGATTAGAGTTTATGCGGAAGATCCGCAGGAGAATTTTTTACCCGCTACAGGAACGCTAAAAACATACGTTACACCAAAAGGACCTGGTGTGCGACTCGATGATGGTTTTGAGGCTGGAATGGAGATTCCAATCTATTACGACCCTATGATTTCCAAACTGATCACCTACGGCTCAGACCGTAATGAGGCCATCCAACGCATGCTAAGGGCAATGGACGATTATGTAATTACTGGAGTTAAAACAACAATTCCATTTTGTCATTTTGCGATCAATCATGAAAGCTTTAGATCAGGTGATTTTGACACGAATTTTGTAAAGCAATATTTCGAACCGCAGTTCTTAGATGAGCACCTTCCTGATGAAGAAATGGCTGCCGCGGTCCTTGTACGGGAACTTTTGTCGCAATCTCAATCAAACAAATCCGTTGGTCAAGCTGAGGCAAAGTCCAATTCTCAATGGAAAAAGAATAGAAAAAACTTTTAATTTTTAGACATGGCAATTTTTAATTCTAGTTCGTCCAACCCGCTTCTAAGGGAAAAGGTTTTCGAGAAATTTGACCTCGCGGAAAGCAGCCGAATGACGGTAGAAGGTACCGTGAATAAAACAATCATTTCCGTTCTACTAACCATTGCGAGTGCAGCATGGATTTGGTCCAAAGTAGGAGAGGGCTTTAATATGACAATTGCCTTCGGTGCCGGGATAGTGGCCTTCATTTTTGCTATGTTAACCTACTACAAACCAACTTGGGGAGCTTTCACAGTTCCTCTGTATGCTATTCTGAATGGAATTTTTCTCGGCGTTATTTCCGTTTTTATTGAGTCGATGTTTCCGGGGATAGTTCTTCAAGCTGTGAGCTTAACTTTTGGCACCCTCTTTACCATGCTCTTTGCATATAAAGTGGGATGGATCAAAGCCACGGAAAAGTTTAAGTCAGGAGTAATAGCAGCAACGGGAGCAATCGCTTTTGTTTACTTCTTCTCCTTCATACTTTCCTTTTTTGGAACCTCAGTTCCCATGATTCATTCATCGGGTCTGTTCGGAATTGGTTTCAGCTTAGTCGTAATCGTTATCGCAGCCTTGAACTTCATTTTGGATTTCGATTTCATAGAAAAAAGCGCTGCGCAAGGTGCTCCGAAATACATGGAGTGGATGGGAGCACTGGGCTTATTGGTAACCCTGATTTGGTTATACCTCGAGTTTTTACGACTGCTCTCCAAATTGAGAAATGACTAATGGAACATCTTTTGATTTGCTAGGTAGAAGAACAAGTGACACGATTTCTGTACATAGCATTTCTAATCCTTCTCGCTCCAACCTACTTGAGCGCCCAAGAGGAAAATTATGTGCATGCTACCGTACTTGATGGAGATACGATTCCAAAGGTATGGCTGAATACGGTATACGTCAGTGAAGCAAGAGCCTTTAAGAGCAAACGCGCTCGAAATAAATATCACCGCTTAAAGTACCACGTCAAAAAGGTTTACCCCTACGCCAAGATGGCCGGAAATCTCTATCATAAATATGAGGACAGCCTTTCTCTCGCAGCAAGTGACAAGCAGCGAAGGAAGTTTTATAAGCTTATGGAGCAGGAGCTAAGAGCCGAGTATGAAGATGATTTGAAAAAGATGGGCTTGACACAAGGAAGAATCTTAATCAAACTCATCGATCGAGAAATTGGTCAGACTTCCTACCACGTTGTAAAAGACCTCAGGAATAGCTTAACAGCATTCGTTTTTCAGTCGCTGGCTAAACTCTTCGGTCACGATTTAAAATCAGAATACGACCCCACAGGAGACGATCGTATAATTGAAGACATTGTGGTAGCCATAGAACGAGGCTACATCAAATTGGAGTAAAGCCTAGACTTCTAGGCGAACGAAGGAGAAACAGATTTTTCCTTGGTTTCACGATTGTAGGTGTAAAAACCTTCTCCTGTTTTCACCCCTGTTTTTCCAGCATGCACCATATTCACAAGTAGAGGACAAGGTGCATACTTAGGATTGCCAAAGCCTTCGTAGAGTACTTCCATAATGGCTAAGCAAATATCCAAACCAATGAAGTCAGCTAAATGCAAAGGCCCCATAGGGTGAGCCATTCCTAGTTTCATTACCGTATCAATTTCTTCAACTCCAGCTACTCCTTCATAAAGGGTATAAATAGCCTCGTTGATCATAGGCATCAAAATGCGGTTTGCAACGAAACCCGGGTAATCATTAACTTCTACTGGAACTTTGGATAGACTTCGAGAGAGGTTCATTATTTCTTCAGTCACTAGATCGGAAGTGGCATAACCACGAATGATTTCAACCAGCTTCATTACTGGAACGGGATTCATGAAGTGCATTCCTACCACTTGCTTAGGTCGTTTCGTGACAGCCGCAATGCGTGTAATGGAAATGGAAGATGTATTCGTGGCTAGAATGCAAGATTCAGGAGCTGCAGCATCGAGGTCTGCAAAAATCTTCAGTTTTAAGTCAACATTTTCTGTAGCCGCCTCAACAACCAACTCGCGATCCGTAACAGCAGCACTCATATCTGTATGCGTACTCAAGTTGCTCAGACAGGCTTGCTTGTCTTTGTCAGAAATCAATTCTTTTTTAACCTGGCGATCAAGGTTCTTAGTTATGGTCGCAATAGCTCGGTCAAGCGAATCTTGACTCAAGTCGATGAGGTTAACTTTAAAGCCTTTTTGAGCGAACACATGAGCAATTCCATTCCCCATCGTTCCTGCTCCAATTACCGCAATTCTTTCCATAATATTCAAATTTTGCTGGGTAAAAATAGTCGATTACTTCGTCTATTTTCCTCGCCCTTGAAGAACAATTAATATTGTGTATATCAGTATTTTAACGTCTACCAGCAGACTCATGTTTTCAATATAAAGAACGTCGTACTTGAGCCGTTCGATCATTTCATCTACATTCTCTGCATAGCCGTATTTCACCTGGCCCCAACTTGTAATGCCAGGGCGAACTTTATGCAAGTAGCGGTAATGAGGTGCTCGAGCCGTAATTTGATCGATGTAGTGCTGACGTTCAGGCCTAGGTCCAACCAAACTCATGTCTCCAATCAGGACGTTCCAAAATTGAGGGATTTCATCAATACGCGTCTTTCGCATAAAGCGACCGAATCGTGTAATTCGGGGGTCGCGTTCACTTGAAAGCTGAGGTCCTGCCTGTTCGGCATTTTGGATCATGCTTCTAAATTTGTACATCCGAAAAGACTCGGCATACCTACCTATCCGTTCATGCGAATAGAAGATGGGTCCTTTCGAACCTGTTTTTACGAGAAGTGCTGTCAGGATGTAAACTGGTATCAACAGAATAAGTGCAATCAGTGAAATCATCACATCCATGATCCGCTTGATGGCCAATTGTGAATCCGGCATGATCTGGTGATTGACCTCAATCAGGGCAGTTCCGAAGATGGAATTCATCTTAACAGATCCAGTCAAGAGGTCATAAGTATCAGGGATAACCTTAATCCGCACCCGCTCGCCTTCAAGCTGTTCAATGATGTTCCGCAATTTGTCATGTTCGGAAGTTTCACAAGCAATAATTACTTCTTCTACATTTTCATTCTCAATGATATCGTGCACATCGCGGAAATGCCCAAGGTGATTTAGCTCTCCTTTTAACCGATGATCTTTTCCCCCATTGATGTGGACAAAGCCTTTGAAACGAAAGCCACTTGATTTCTTCTGAGCCTCCAATTCATGAAAGAGCTCAAGTGCTTTTTCATTTGAGCCCACCATAAGTGTGTTGAAGCCAAACTTTCTATTGTGGATCTTATGAACCAGCTGAGATGTGATG
>CAXAIH010000133.1:0-6168 GCA_963968755.1 uncultured Flavobacteriales bacterium | reverse complement strand
GGTTGGTTTAGTGGATACAAAAAAACCCCTAATTCAAAGAATTAGAGGGTCTGTGTCTTTCAGTGGAAGGGGCTTAATTGCCTTCCATTCTCGCTTTGATTTCGTTGTATTTGTCCGACTGATTTGTACGTCCGTACAATTGCATCAAGGAACTCATTGAGTCTTTATCATCAGGACGAATTTCCAATGCCTTTTCTAAGAAGGGAATCGCCTTCACGAGAATAGCGTCTCCTTTCTTCTTAGCTACCTCATACTCTTTGAAATCAGGAATATCGCCTGCTTTTGTAATCACATCGGCTCCTTCATTGAAATACAAGGCACCTAAGTTGAAGTTCGAATCGTAGTGATCTGGCTTTAACTCAATCGCTTTCAAGTAATTCTTTTCAGCTTGCTTAAACTTTGATTTGTTGTTGAAGATCATACCTCGAGCGAAGTACAAAATGTGGTTAGTAGAATCCTTCGAGATAGCAAGATTCAGATTACTGAGTGCTTCATCAAATCTGTTGGTTCCGAGAAATATCTCCAATTCGGCTAACAACATTGGGCTGTTTGATGAAAAAGCTTCTCTACCTTCTTTGAGAACTGCCAGAGCTTTATCAACGTCTTCTGCCTTCTTATAAAACATCATCGACATATCGTTGAAATTGTCTTCAGCCTTATAATTTGCCTTGATACACTTGCGGTAGTTCGCTTCGGCATTGGCCCAATCACCTGCATTGTTAGCTGCTAGAGCTGAGTTGTATACAGCTACGGTATCCATCAAACCAATGGCATCGTGCAGTCGAGCAGACACTTGGAAAAAATCGTAGGCTCCTTTATAGTCTGCATTTTGGAAAGCTTGTCCTCCTCCGGCATAAGCCTGAGCATATACGCACCTTAGTGCTTCTTCTTTCACGTCCTCTTTATTCTGCTTCTTCTGATCGTATCCCGCAAACTTCACATAAGCATCGATAGCTGTGTTTAGGGCTTCGAGCTTCATAGGCTTATACTTTGCTGAAGTATCGTTGGCAATCGCAATGTACACGCGAGCTTTGTACAACCAAGTCTTCCAAAAATCCTTGGTGTCTGCATGCTCTGAAGCAAGATCGATTGCGGCCTTGGCTTTATCAAGCTCTTGCCATTTCAAGTGATTGTATGCGCTGGTGATTTTACTTTTTTGGGCAAATCCTCCCAAGAAAAGACTGCCCATCAAGACAGTCAGAATAAGTGATCTCATTATAAATAGGTTGAATACTCTTACTGGGCGCAAAAGTAATTATTCATCTGGCTCGGAAGCAACATCTGGGCCATTCTCAGTATCTGAAGATGTTTCACCACCTTCAGGACCATCAATCCCTTCCATTCCTTCAGTCAATTCATCTCCTTCGAGATCTTCATCTATCATTCCTTCGGTGATTTCAACCTTGGCAACAGCAGCGATCTCATCGTTATCTTTCAATTTGATGAGGCGCACTCCTTGTGTTGCACGACCTAACTGAGAAATAGACGAAACGTTGAGACGGATGGTAATTCCCGACTTATTAATGATCATAAGATCATCGAGGTCAGTAACGGCCTTCATGGCGATAAGCTTACCTGTTTTATCTGTTATGTTCATGGTTTTCACACCCTTTCCACCACGGTTGGTAATTCTATATGCTTCGGTCGAAGTGCGCTTTCCATATCCGCGCTCCGAAACAACCATTACGCTCGTTTCGGTGTCATCCTCAACAGTGATCATTCCAACTACAGAATCTTTATCGTGACCAAGGGTAACTCCACGAACTCCAGTAGCATTTCGTCCCATTGGACGAACTTTCGACTCTTCGAAGTGAATCGCACGTCCACTTTCAAGAGCCATCAGGATATGTGAAGAACCAGAGGTCATTTTCGCTTCTAAAAGCTCATCGCCTTCTCTTACATTAATCGCTATGATACCATTTGTTCTTGGACGAGAATAGGCCTTGAGGGTAGTCTTCTTAATGACACCATTCTTAGTACACATTACAATGAAATTATTGTCGATGTACTCCTGGTCTTTAAGATCTTCTACGTTGATGTAAGCCAATACTTTGTCGTCGGGCTCGATGTTGATCAAGTTCTGAATGGCTCTTCCTTTAGATGTTTTCTGACCTTCAGGAATTTCGAATACACGCATCCAGAAACATTTCCCTTTCTGGGTAAATACCAAAAGGTAGTTGTGATTTCTAGCTACCAGTAGGTTTTCCAAGAAATCCGTTTCACGGGTACTTGAACCTTTTGATCCTCTACCTCCACGGGCTTGTGAGCGATATTCTGTCAATCGCGTTCGTTTCACATAACCCAAGTGAGAAATGGTTACTACCACTTCATGATTTGGAATCATATCCTCTATACGCATATCACCTGCTGCGTACTCAATTTCTGTACGTCGATCATCTCCATATTTCTCACGCACGAATTCAAGCTCTTCCGTGATAATCTCCATCCGCTTGTCTTCGTTGTCAAGAATCTCTTGAAGGCTACGAATAAGCTCCATCAATTCTGCATGCTCTGCTTTGATCTTATCGCGCTCTAGGCCAGTAAGTTTTTGTAGACGCATCTCGAGAATCGCCTTCGCCTGAATATCAGAGAGTTCGAATTGAGCCATCAAGCCGTTTTTCGCGTCCTCTGGTGTTCTAGAAGCACGAATCAAAGCAATTACCTCGTCAAGGTTATCTAGCGCGATTAGAAGCCCTTCTAATATGTGGGCTCTTTCTTGCGCTTTGCGGAGTTCGAATTTCGTACGACGAACAACCACCTCATGGCGGTGCTCGATGTACTCCTTAATCATATCCTTCAAGTTCAGAAGACGCGGACGTCCTTTCACTAAGGCAATGTTGTTTACACTGAAGGAAGTTTGAAGCGCAGTGTACTTAAATAGTTTATTGAGAACGACGTTGGTAATGGCGTCACGCTTGATTTCATAAATGACGCGCATTCCATTTCTGTCAGACTCATCTCGGACATCTGAAATACCTTCTATCTTCTTTTCATTAATCAAGTCAGCGGTCTTGGAAATCATATCCGCTTTGTTCACCTGATACGGAATCTCTGTCACGATGATTCGCTCACGACCACTCGGCATAACATCAATGTTTGCCTTTGCTCGCATAACAATACGTCCTCTACCCTCTTGAAAAGCAGATTTCACCCCATCGTAACCGTAAATAATTCCGCCTGTTGGAAAGTCAGGAGCTTTCACATGCTCCATCAATCCTTCAATGTCGATATCGTTGTTCTGGATAAAGGCGATACAGGCACTCACAACTTCTGTGAGGTTGTGTGGCGGCATGTTTGTTGCCATCCCGACAGCAATTCCACTTCCTCCGTTCACGAGTAGGTTGGGAATACGAGCCGGAAGAACAGTAGGCTCTTCTAAGGAATCATCAAAATTGAGTTGAAAATCAACTGTTTCCTTTTCAATGTCGGCAAGCATTTCTTCAGCAATTTTCTGAAGACGGGCTTCCGTATAACGCATGGCGGCTGGAGAATCACCGTCTACGCTACCAAAGTTTCCTTGTCCATCCACCAAAGGATAGCGCAATGACCACGGCTGAGCCATACGAACCATCGTGTCATAAACGGAGGTGTCACCGTGCGGGTGGTACTTACCGAGTACTTCCCCAACGATACGAGCCGACTTTTTATAGGGCTTGTTTGACATAACCCCTAAGTCCTGCATTCCAAACAGAACTCTCCTGTGCACTGGCTTAAAACCATCTCGCACATCTGGAAGGGCTCTGGATACGATTACCGACATCGAATAATCGATGTAGGCGGACTTCATTTCTTCGTCAATATTGATTTGAATAATCTTCTCTCCTTCAGCCATTTTCCAGCTTTACATTCGTGAACATAAGAACCCCTTTGAGTTCTTCGAATGTAATTAAAAGAGTAAGCCTCTTTCCCTTGGTTTTATGCCTCTTTGCTAACAAAATTCTGTTCAAAATTCTGGGGTTTTCAACAAATATCTCGAGGGCTCATCCGTCTACATTTGGGAGGTACCAATTTTTGAGTACATTGCGTTTAACCTTTAAGAATTTTCGGATGGAAGCCAATTTTTCTCCACGTGTAAAAGATGTGATTTCGTACAGCCGTGAGGAGGCTCTTCGACTGGGTCACGACTACATAGGAACTGAGCATTTTTTGCTCGGAATCATCCGTGATGGCGATGGTCTAGCCGTTCGCATTCTAAAAAATTTAAATGTCAATCTGGACGAACTGAGGAAATACATCGAGCAGAGTATTTCTCCTGGAGCAAACATTAAGGCCTCTGGTAATCTGGGAAATATCCCTCTGGTTAAGCAAGCTGAAAAAACTTTGAAGGTCACCTACCTTGAGGCCAAATTGTTCAAAAACTCCATTATCGGAACTGAGCACTTACTTCTTTCCATCTTAAAAGATGAAAACAATGTCGGATCTCAAGCTTTATTAACATATAACGTCGATTATAATCTCGTCAAAGAAGAACTAGAAAGCATGCTTGCAGAATCAGATAACGAGGAAGATACTTTTAGAGCAGAGATGCCTGGAAGCCCAACAGATGATGATGACTTCCCTTCTGAAGGAAACAGACCGGGTTCTTCCGAAGGTGGAACAAAGAAAGGCTCGGGGATTAAGTCAAAGACTCCTGTTCTTGACAACTTCGGTCGTGACCTCACAAAAATGGCTGAGGATGAAAAATTAGACCCTATTGTGGGGCGTGAAAATGAAATTGAACGGGTTTCTCAAATTTTGAGCAGACGTAAGAAAAACAACCCTATCCTAATCGGTGAGCCAGGAGTAGGTAAATCTGCCATCGCTGAAGGCTTGGCCCTGCGCATTGTCCAGAAGAAAGTCTCAAGAGTATTGTTCAATAAACGCGTTGTCACACTCGACCTTGCCTCGCTAGTGGCAGGAACTAAATATCGCGGTCAGTTCGAAGAGCGCATGAAAGCCGTGATGGGTGAGTTGGAAAAGGCACCAGACGTTATTCTTTTCATTGATGAAATCCACACCATAGTTGGTGCAGGTGGAGCTTCTGGATCTCTGGATGCGAGCAATATGTTCAAACCAGCTCTAGCCCGTGGCGAAATTCAATGTATTGGCGCTACCACATTAGATGAATATCGTACGAACATCGAAAAAGACGGAGCGCTCGAAAGACGCTTCCAAAAAGTGTTGGTGGAACCGACTTCTGAAGAAGAAACGGAGATCATCCTTCACAACATTAAAGGCAAATACGAAGAGCATCACAGCGTTGATTATACCGACGATGCCATTAAAGCCTGTGTTAAGCTGACAGAACGATACATAACAGATCGTTTCTTGCCAGATAAAGCAATCGATGCCCTTGATGAAGCAGGTTCACGAGTTCACATCAAGAACATTAAGGTACCCAAAGCGATCGAGGAAATTGAGAAGAAGATTGAAGACATCAAGGTTGAAAAGAACTTAGTTGTCCGTTCTCAGAAATATGAGGAAGCTGCGAAGCTGAGAGATACCGAACGAAAGCTCATTGAAGAATTAGATGCAGCAAAAGCGCGCTGGGAAGAAGAAACCAAAAACCATCGTGAAGAGGTTTCGGAAGACAATGTGGCGGAAGTTGTTGCTATGATGACCGGAGTCCCTGTACAAAGAATCGCAGAGAAAGAAAGCGATCGTTTGGTGAATATGTACAGCGACATCAAGGACACCATCGTTGGTCAGGATGACGCCATAAAGAAGGTTGTTAAAGCCATTCAACGAAACCGAGCTGGACTAAAAGATCCGAGCAAGCCGATTGGTTCGTTCATATTTCTAGGCCCTACAGGTGTTGGCAAAACGCAATTAGCTAAGGAGCTTACTCGTTTCCTATTTAATAAAGAGGACAACTTGATTCGAATCGACATGAGCGAATACATGGAGAAGTTTGCCATCTCACGTTTGATTGGAGCGCCTCCGGGATATGTAGGATATGAGGAAGGTGGACAGCTGACCGAGAAGGTTCGACGTAAGCCATACTCAGTTATCCTATTGGATGAAATTGAGAAAGCACACCCCGACGTATTTAACTTATTGCTTCAGATTTTAGATGATGGCGTTGCCACTGACAGCTTGGGGAGAAAAGTTGACTTCCGAAACACCATCATTATCATGACCTCGAACATTGGTTCTAGGCAGCTTCAGGATTTCGGCCAAGGAGTAGGC
>CAXAIH010000132.1:0-6225 GCA_963968755.1 uncultured Flavobacteriales bacterium | reverse complement strand
CTCCAGCATAAAGGATGCAGTTGTGCATTTTGGAGGAGGTTGTACTGCCGAAATCATCTCTGGAGAAGGTTTGTTGCTCACAAATCACCATTGTGGATATGGCCGAATTCAGGCGCATTCCTCCATGGAAAATAATTACCTCAAGAATGGCTTCTGGGCCATGAGTAGAGAAGAAGAGAAATCAAATGGAGGTTTAACGGCTTCCATCATCGTCCGAATGGAAGAAGTAACTCAGAAGATTTTGGGCAATATTCCAGAAGGCTCAAATCAAGTAGAAAGAAAAAAGCTCATTGCTGAAAACATCAAGAAAGTAGGTAAGGAGGCCACCAGAGGATCTGGTTACGGCTATATCATTCGTCCGTTTTATTATGGGAATCAGTACTTCATGTTTATTACTGAGGTTTTTAAGGATGTTAGATTGGTTGGTGCTCCTCCATCAAGCATTGGAAAATTCGGCTTTGATACGGATAACTGGGTGTGGCCAAGGCATACTGGAGATTTTTCCATTTTCAGAATTTACGCCAATAAGCAGAACAAACCAGCTGCCTATGCTGAGGACAATGTCCCATACAAACCGAAGCATTTCCTACCCATCAATATTTCAGCAGAAAAAGAAGGTGACTTCACGTTGGTTTATGGCTTCCCAGGACTGACCCAAGAATATTTGACATCACATGCTGTTCAGTATTTGATGGAGAAACAAGATCCAGCGCGCATCGCCATGCGCGATATCAGCTTGGGAATCATCAACAAGGCGATGGCCGCAGATGAGGCTACAAACATCAAGTACGCTGCGAAACAAAGCCGAATCAGTAATGCGTGGAAGAAATGGCGCGGTGAGTTAAAAGGTTTGCGAAAACTGGATGCCATCCGAAAGAAGCAAGATGTAGAGCGCAAATTTGAAGAGGCTATTGCCGCGAATGAGAAGTATACACATCTAGGTGAGCTGATGAACAACTTCGGTAGAACCTATGAAGAGATTGAGCCGTATCAGTTTTCACGAGACTATTTCATCGAGATCTTTTACTACGGGCCAGAATTGATGCGTTACGCAGATGGATTCAATACGCTGATTAAAATGCTTGAAGCTGACAGCCTCGATCAAACTGCTGTTGACGCAGAAATTGAAAAGCAAAAGAAGAGGGCGGTAGGTTTTTTCAAAAATTACGATTTAGACATCGATCGACAGTTGGCCTCAGAAATGCTCCAGAAGTATTTCGACAGGCTCGATCCACTCTTGGTTCCTGAAATTAAGGAGGAGATTGATGCAGACTATGATGGCGACCTTAGTGCTTATGCGGATAAACTCTTTTCCAAAAGTGTTTTTTCAGATCAGGCGAGGGTAGAAGCATGGCTTGCAAAACCAAAAGCGAAGAAGCTAAAGAAAGATCCGGCCTTGGCCTTGGGTAAGTCGATCGTAAAGAACTACTTCGAAAAAGTGAAGCCTATTCACAGTGTACTGAGCAATCGTCTCGATAGCTTATACACTATTTATATGGCGGCCTTGATGGAGGTGCTTCCGAACGATCGCGTCTACTTCCCAGACGCCAACAGTACACTTCGAATTTCTTACGGGAAAGTACAAGGTTACGCAGCTAGCGATGCAGTAGACTATGGCTATTACACGACCCTCGATGGAATCATGCAGAAGTACGTTCCAGATAATTACGAGTTTGACGTACCCAAGAAATTGAGGGAATTACATGCCACCAAGGATTATGGAAATTATGGCAATGACGGTGAAATGCGTGTGTGTTTCATTGCTTCCAATCACACGACTGGTGGTAACTCAGGGAGTCCCGCACTCGACGCCAATGGGAATCTCATCGGATTGAATTTCGACCGTGTGTGGGAAGGAACGATGTCGGATATTATGTTTGACCCTGAAAAATGTAGAAACATAATGGTGGATTTGAATTATGTTCTCTTCATCATAGATAAGTTTGCCGGAGCTGATCACCTTATTAAGGAAATGAAACTAGTGCAGAACGTAAATGAGTAATAGCAATCCACATAGCTGGTTTATACTGTTGTTTCATACCTACAACAGAAACATCATGCGGCAGCTGTTGCCGGCCATGACCATCATAGCGGTGTACTCGGTTGGACTTAGCTGGTTCTTCGAGCTCTTTCATATAGAGATTAGCCACAACATGGCCATCCACTCGATACTTGGTATCGTACTAGGTCTCTTCTTGGTTTTTCGCACCAATGGGGCTTATGATCGTTGGTGGGAAGGACGAAAGCTTTGGGGAGGGATTGTGAATACCTGCCGAAATTTCGCCTTGAAAATCAATGCAGCCATTCCCGAAGAAAAAGAAGATTTGAAGCTTTTCTATGAGCTCTATGCCAATTTCGTGTTTGCTATGAAAGAGCATCTCCGAGAAGGAGTGAAAATGGAAGAAATGGAGCAAATCGATGAGACTTTCATGAGGGAGCTCAAGGCATCAGGTCATAGGCCGAACTATATCGTGAAGCGCATATTCCTTCGTCTCAATGAACTCCATAGAGAAGGTAAAATTGATGGGGAGACGCTAATCGTGCTCGACAATCAAGTGCGGGAATTGCTCGATCTTCTTGGAGGATGTGAGCGAATCAAGAATACACCGATTCCTTATTCTTATAATATGTTCTTGAAGAAGTTCATCTTCATTTTCATAACCACCTTACCCATTTTCATCGAAGACATCTTTCACTGGTGGACAGGAGCAGTCGTTTGTCTCATGTTTTACATTCTCACAAGTACCGAACTCATAGCTGAAGAAATTGAAGAGCCCTTTGGAGAGGATGACAACGATTTGCCTACGGATGCGCTTTGTCATAAGATCAAGGCTAATGTCAAGGAGATTTTAGTCGACTAAGTTCGATCAGCGCCTGATGGCTAAACTTCTTGAACAGTTTTCTCTCCAGTCTTTTTATTGACAAGCTCTACAGCATTTGCATTCGTTTATATTTGTTTGAAACCATAGCCTTTTAAATGTCTGTCAAATCCGACCTCGAAATAGCTCAAGCAGCTGACCTGACCCACATCCGTGAGATTGCCTCAAAAATTAATATTGAAGAAGACGACTTGGAACTTTACGGTAAGTACAAAGCCAAATTGCCCTTGGACTTAATCGACGAATCTAAGATTCAATCTAATCGACTTATTCTAGTTACCGCTCTAACACCAACTCCAGCAGGAGAAGGGAAAACCACGGTATCCATTGGCCTCACGGAAGGTTTGAATAAAATTGGAAAGCAAGCAACTGTTGTTTTGAGAGAACCTTCTCTAGGGCCAGTTTTCGGAATTAAAGGAGGCGCAGCTGGAGGAGGTTATTCGCAAGTAATCCCGATGGAAGACATCAACCTGCACTTTACAGGTGACTTTTCAGCCATTGAGAAAGCGAACAACCTCTTGAGCGCACTTATTGACAATAATTTACAGAGTAGAACACGAAGTTTAGGATTAGATCCTCGCTTAATTTATTGGAAGCGTGTGATGGATATGAACGATCGTGCTTTACGCGACATCACCATTGGTCTCGGAGGTACAGCGAACGGAATCCCTCGTCAAGATGGTTTCAACATTACACCGGCATCTGAAGTGATGGCAATTCTTTGCATGTCTAACGACATGGCTGACTTAAAGCGTCGCCTTGGAAATATATTCGTTGGATTCACCACCGACAGAAAACCAATCTACGCGAGTGACTTAAAGGCAGAAGCTGCGATGTGTATTCTCTTGAAGGATGCGATTAAGCCTAATTTGGTTCAAACACTCGAAGGGAATCCTGCTATCATCCACGGAGGACCTTTCGCCAATATTGCTCAGGGAACAAACACCATCATTGCAACTAAGATGGGACTCAGTTTAAGCGACTACGTTGTAACTGAGGCAGGATTTGGATCTGACTTGGGAGCTGAGAAATTCCTCAACATCAAATGTGGATATGGTGGCTTGAAGCCAAATACCATAGTGCTTGTCGCTACTATCCGTGCTTTACGTCATCACGGAGGTGCTGATAAAGATCAATACGGAGATGTAAGCTTGGAGCGTGTACAGGCAGGTTTTGAAAACCTTGAAAAGCACATTGAAAATGCCAAACAATTTGGAATTACTCCAGTGGTAGCCATCAACCATCGCACAGGTGATGGGGAAGATGAAATAAAATTCATTCAAGAAGCCTGCGCCAAAATGGGCGTAAAAGCAGTTGTGAGTAGAGGCTGGGCCGACGGAGGTGAAGGAACAAGTGATCTTGCTCGCGCAGTTGTAGAGAACACCGACAATGCAGGAAACGACTTCCAACCCCTGTACGATTGGAATGCATCCGTGGAAGAGAAAGTTGAAACCATTGCAAAGAAAGTATACGGCGCTGATGGAGTAGACTATGAGCGTAAAGCACTTCTCGATTTGAAGCGTATAACCACGCTCGGCCTTGACAAGCTTCCTATTTGTATGGCGAAAACTCAGAAGTCCTTCTCCGACCAAGAATCACTGAGAGGAAGGCCTCGTGGATTCCGTATTACGGTTCGTGAATTTGAGATGGCTGCAGGAGCAGGATTTATAATCCCGATTACTGGTCAGATGATGCGTATGCCAGGGTTGCCAGCTGTGCCAGCTTCAGAGCATATGGACATCGACGAAAATGGAGTGATCAGTGGCTTAAGCTAAGGCTCAACTTCGTCTTCTTTGCTGTTGTGCATGCTCAAGAGATAAACAAGAGCTGCTGCCATACCGCCTAGAAAAAGTGGACCACCAATAATGTGAAGGTCGTTGGCCATCATATGCAGACCGATAGCTCCTACCATCAGTATGGCTTGGATTGTAGCTGCCCAAATCCGATACTGTTTTACCCACAGACCTAATGATGTAAGGAATTCAATCGCTCCGATCGTGTAAAGCACACTCCAATTGTACCCCACGCTTTGGCAGTCGTCTAGGTCAAAACTGTTTCCAACGAGCTTCTCCATTCCTGAAGTCAGAAATGCAACAGAAAGAGCGAAGGTCAATATCCAGACAAGTACGTTGTGAAGCTTTGGGCTCATGACATCTTGTTTAGAGTTGAAAATTACTCATTTTGAAGAATTCGGAAATGATATTCCGCAGCTATAAAAAAATAGCCGCAGCCAATACTGGCCACGGCTGCTCTATATTTAGGTGGGTTATTTACAGAATACTGATCCTGAAATTAAACCCAGGGTAGATTTGAACTTGCGTATTTCCTACAACCTCAGTATAGTTGGAATATGGAGCTGCCTTTGAGCTAAAGCTCTGGCTGTCTGTGTCACACATTTGACTCAAGTGTATGTTTAAATTTCCTCCCCCTCCCCTCATACCGCTAGGTTCTTATTCAGCTTGAGAAGCTTCTGGATCGTGGATGAGCCAGATGTCGGCTGAGCTTTCGAGCGTAATTTCTTCGAAGGAGGAAAGAGTTTGTACTTCGGTTACCTGTTCTCCTTTTCCCTTAACGCAAATGATGTTTCTAGTACAGGAGCTATATATGAGTGCGAATCCGATAAGGAGAGCACTGGTGATTTTGGTATTCATGATGTGTTGCTTTTGGTGGTTTATGTCAGTATGACAAGCAATTTCACAAATACCCCTACGGACTATTTGATAAATCTATTTTAGCTAGAGCTCTAGCCAAATACTTCCCTGAAGGAGTAGGTTTCAGAGAGGCGGACGCCTTTTTCTGTTTGCTTCAAACTCGCAAGTTCGTTGTAAGCATCGTGCTCAAAGAAGAGTAAATATTCATCCTCAACAGCATCCTTCAAGAAGGTTGCTCTCTCGTCCAAGCTGAGCAGCGGACGTGTGTCGTAGGCCATTACCCAAGGCAGCGGAATATGGCCGGCAGAAGGAAGTAGGTCTGCGCAAAACACAATCGTTTTACCCTGATAGCGTATTACGGGCAACATTTGAGCGTCGGTATGTCCATCGACCCGAAGCACATCAAAATTTGGGATCCAAGGAGTGATTCCGGATGTTTTTAAATCAATTATTTCCAATTGCCCACTCTCCTGTAAAGGTAAAATATTCTCTTTCAAGAATGAAGCTTTCTCACGAGGGTTAGGCTCCGTTGCCCATTTCCAATGATCTGAATTCGACCAAAACTTGGCATTTGGAAAGGCCGGTTCGTAGCCATCTTTCGCGCTGTTCCATTGAATGGCTCCGCCACAGTGATCAAAATGTAAATGAGTGAGAAATACATCAGTAACATCATCTCGGTGAAATCCGTGTTCTTG